>JACPWA010000079.1 GCA_016191565.1 Simkania negevensis
GAACTCACCGACTTTACAAAGTCGCCTCGCTTTCCATGCTGCATTCCATGCAAAAATCTTGCAGCCAATTTTATCATCCGAAATTTAATCCACTATAAATGCCGCGTGTAATAAAAAAAGCCAGCAAAACCTGCTGGCTTTTTTAGCTTGAGATAAGAGGTAAGAAGCGCTACATCATCTCGTCAAATCCCCCCATACCGCCCATGCCCATGCCACCCATACCCGGCATACCGCCCATGCCAGGCATTCCCCCATCCATACTGCGCACTTCTTTTTTCTCTTTCGGCTTATCAGTCATCATGCAGGAAACGGTAATCATAAGCCCTGCAATAGAGCCTGCATTTTTTAAAGCGCTTTTTGGCACGAGGACAGGATCGATAACCCCTGCCTTAATGAGATCTTCAAACTGGTCGGTGGCGCCATTATAGCCAAAAGCCCCTTTCCCTTCGAGAATCTGCTGAGCAATCATGTTGCCTTGTTTACCGCAATTGTCTGCAATAGCAATAGAAGGAGCAAAACAGGCGCGTCTGACAATTTCTACTCCAATTTTCTCATCTCCCGTTAATTTTAAGGCATCAAGAGCAGGAAGAGCTCTAAGGTAGGCAACCCCTCCCCCTGCAACAAAACCATGGAGCACCGCTGCCCGAGTTGCATGGAGAGCATCTTCGACCCGCATTTTCTTTTCTTTCATCTCAGTTTCTGTAGCCGCTCCTACATTGATTACCGCTACCCCTTGCCCGAGTTTAGAAGCGCGATCTTCAAGGTTTTTTCGATCGTAATCTGAAGAGGTCTCTTCCATTTCTCGCCGAATGTGAGAGAGTCTTTCTTTAATCTTTGCTTGATTTCCTCCCCCTTCAATCAATGTGGTTTCCTCTTTACCAATTCTAATAGTTTTTGCTTTGCCAAGAAAAGAAAGGTTTGCCTCTTCAAGAGAAAGCCCTCTCTCCTCTGAGATCACTGTAGCACCAGTAAGAAGGGCGATATCTTGAAGAATTGCCTTGCGCCGCTCTCCAAATGCAGGAGCCTTTACAGCACATAGAGGCATCCCCCCTTTAATTTTGTTAATCACAAGGGTAGCCAGCGCCTCTCCTTCTACATCATCTGCAATAATCAGAAGAGGTTTCTGCCCAGCTTCCATTACCTTTTCAAGAAGAGGAACAATCTCTTTTGCGCTCGAAATCTTTCTATCGGTAATCAGAATGTGCCCATTGCTAAACTCTACAGTCATTTTCTCTGCACTCGTAACAAAATAAGGGGAAAGATATCCTTTATCGAATTGCATTCCTTCTTTTACGTCCAATGTAGTCGTAATTCCTCTTGCTTCTGCAATAGTAATCGTTCCTTCTTTGCCCACTTTTTCCATTGCTCTTTCAATAATCCCCCCAATTTCAGGGTCATTATTCGATGAGATAGAGGCTATCTGTTTGATCTCCTCTGGACTTTTTACACTTATGGCTAGCTGATCGAGTTTTTCTAAAATCGACTGAACACTCTTTTCGATTCCCCGTTTCACACTCATTGGATTTGCGCCTGCAACAACACTCTTGATCCCTTCGGAATAGATCGCCTCTGCAAGAACAATGGCAGTAGTCGTGCCATCTCCTGCCACTTCAGACGTTTTGCTGGAGGCTTCTTTAATTAACTGGGCACCAATATTTTCAAATTTATCTTTTAGCTCGATCTCCTTAGCAACAGTAACTCCATCTTTGGTAGAAATGGGTAGACTCATTCCGCGGGCAATGACCACATTCCGTCCTCTGGGACCTAAAGTAACAATCACCGCTTTGGCAAGTATCTGGACCCCTTTTAGAATCGATTTTAAGGCCTGCTCATTAAATTTAAGCATCTTAGACATATCTTGCCGCTCCTACTTTGATTCACTCATTATTGCTAACACATCCTCTTCTGAAAGGACTAGATAACCAGAAGTCCCTTCTCTCTCTACCTCTGTCCCCGCATAGTCGCTAAAAAGAACGCGGTCGCCTACTTTGACTTCCATCGGAAGAGTGGAGCCATCTTTTTTCATATTTCCAGCCCCTATCGCTTCTACAATCCCCTCTTTGGGCTTTTCCTGCGCAGAAGAGGGAAGAAGGATTTTGCCTTGCTTGCTTTCTGCTTCTAATCGCTTGACCAAGATCCGATTGCCTAATGGTTTAATCTTCACTTTCTTCGACATAGTTTTTTACTCCGCATGCAGAATTTAATCTTACTTATTTATGAACTCATGGATCAAAACTATAGGTTTTCTTGCTCATTATGTCAAGAAAAGGAGAGGGTTTCTAGCAAATGCAGCAATAAATTGCTAATTCCAGAATAGTAGTGGGTTTATCTCATTTTGTAGTTTTTTGCTGACTTCTCTACGTATAAAAATTTATACAATCTATTTAAAATTAGATAATTATGTTAATTGTTGCAATATTTAACAGTTGTTGTTAAGATTTGCAACAGGAGAAAATAATGCTTAAAAGACATATTACACAAGAGCTAGTTGCCTATCTGAAAATCATGCCTGTGGTGCTTGTTACAGGAGCAAGGCAAACAGGGAAAACTACACTCCTTGAATTCATTGCAGGAGAATGGGGATTTGCGTTTGTTAGTCTTGACGATGAGCTTTCTCTGACCAATGCAAAGCGTGATCCCTCTGGTTGGTTAGCCTCCTTATCAAAACCTCTTATTATAGATGAAGTACAGCGAGTCCCAGAAATTTTTTTATCGATTAAGCGCGATGTTGATCAAAATAGACATCCAGGACGTTATTTGCTCAGTGGATCAGCGAATCCATTACTTCTTCCTAGGCTCGGCGACTCACTCACGGGTAGAATGGGCATTGTTAACATGCTCCCTTTTTCACAAGGAGAGCTCAAAGGAAAAAGAGAAACATTTATTGAGCATATTTTCGGATCGGAGCTTTCCTTTGAAAACTTTGAGCCGCTTATTCTTGATGAGCTTCATACGATTTTTTTACGTGGAGGTTTCCCTTCTGTACAATCTTTAAAAGAGAAAAGAGATGTGAATCGATGGATCAGTTCTTATTTGCAAACTATGATGGAAAGAGACGTTCGCGATATAGCAAACATAGAAGGATTAAGAGAATTTCCCCGTCTTTTTAAACTACTAGCCACACGTTCCGGCAAACTCTTAAATATTTCTGAATTTGCAAGGTCTTTAGGCATGGTAAGTATGTCTTTACATCGCTATATTCGGCTTCTTGAAGCTCTTTATTTTATCTATCTACTTCCTGCTTATTTCACAAACGAAGGGAAACGACTTATTAAATCGCCTAAAGCACATCTTTGCGATACTGCGATGATGGCCCAGCTAAGAGAGGTGGATGAAAAGCAGTTAAAAAATGATCCGAGCTTAAGTGGAGAATTTCTGGAAAGTTTTGTATTTTCAGAGCTTTTGAAACAAAAAAGTTGGTCGAATATCCCTTTTGAAATCTATCACTTCCGCGATGGAGACTATGAAGTTGATTTTGTGCTTGAAAGACAAGATGGATCGATTATAGGGATTGAAGTTAAAAGTGCTCGTCTGATCACCTCTCAAGATTTAAGAGGTCTTAGCCATCTAAAAAGCTTATCTAAAAACCGCTTTAAAAGAGGGATTGTTCTTCATTTAGGAAGTCAAATGGAAACTTTTTCAGAAAATCTTTATGGGCTACCCATCCAAGCTCTTTGGAGTGGCTAGTGCAAATAATACTAAATGTAAGAAATAAAATTACTAAAGTGGATCGCCTAACATGCCACCTTCGAGAGATCTTTTCTTGCTAATGTTTAAAAACATAAGCTTCGAAAATTGAGTTTTTTCGACCTTTGAAAGAGCGTGTTTTACCTTCTCTGGATATAGGCTTTTTAAAAGCCCAATGATCATATATTGCACTGCTAAGGGTCGATAGATTTTTGGATTTCTGATCTGAATTAAAGCCCCATGACACTCCTCATCTTTGTAAGAGCCATAAAAGGGGCGATAATGAAAGGGGGAAAAATAGACCCCAGGCAATTTCTGATTGTTGAGCTTTTCAGCAAACATTTTGGCATCAATCCAGGGGGCTCCTACCAATTTGAAAGGGAGAGTATAACCAACACCAATATTTACAATGCTCAACTCCCCTAAGATTCCTGTAGAGGCATAAAAGAGGGGGGTATCTGGTTCAGGGATGTGGGGGCTAGTGGGGATCCATCCCAGTCCTGTATCCTTAAAACTCATCGAGCGTTTCCATCCTTTCATGGGAATCACTTTAAGCTTGCAGCCCACTTTATACTCCTCATTAAAAAATCGGGCGAGCTCCCCTATTGTCATCCCATGGCAATAAGGGACATTGACATAAC
>JACPWA010000080.1 GCA_016191565.1 Simkania negevensis
AACAGCTTCTCTATGATGCTCAAAGCGCCCTCATCCATCTTGGCTATAATGCACTCCAAGCTCAAAAAGCGATCAAAAAAGCTTTGGAGCACTGTGAAAAAACCCCGTCAATTAGCGAGCTGATTTCTGCCGCACTGCAAGGGTCTGTATAAAACAACCCCCCTATTTCATACAGATGTTGTATGAAATATCCCCCTTATTTTATACTGAAACTGTATAGAATCACCCCCTATTTTCATATGCAAAGGAAATTTAAGAAAACCCTTTTACAGTGGAAGGAGCATCCTCTTCGGATCCCTTTGATTGTCAGGGGTGCAAGACAAGTCGGTAAAACCTACTCGATCGAAGCCTTTGGGAAACAAGAATTTAAAAATATAATAACTATCAATTTCGAACATTCACCTAACTACGCTCAGTGTTTCGATTCCTTAGATCCTTTTGCCATTATTAAACAAATCGAACTCCTCTCTCATCAAAAAATTACTCCTGGAGAAACACTCCTTTTTCTCGACGAAATTCAACAATCTCCCAAAGCCCTGCAGTCCCTCCGTTATTTTAAAGAAAAACATCCCAAACAACATGTGATAGCTGCAGGCTCTCTTCTTGAATTTGCGATTCGCGAGGAAGATTTTTCTTTTCCTGTAGGGCGGATTCAGTTTGCCAAGCTCTACCCTCTTTCGTTTGCTGAATTCTTATCTGCTATTAACGGAGAACCCTTAAATGATACCCTTTTCTCCTATGATATTTCTACCCCTCCACCGCCTGCTATTCATGAGCATCTTTTGGAAAAAGTTAAAGAGTTTTTCATTATAGGAGGAATGCCTGCTGCCGTAGAAGCATTTTTGAAGACCCAATCCTATCTAGAAGTTAAGTATGTGCAAAAATCACTTTGGGATGCTTTTGAAGCAGATTTTGGAAAATATGCCTCCAAAACGCACCATGTTTATTTAAAAAAACTATTTGATCATGGACCTAGATTGATCGGCTCTCAAGTAAAATATAGCAGAATTGATCCAGAGCTTCCCAATCCTGCTCGCGATATCAAACTTGCTATAGAGCTTCTTAAACTTGCTGGCCTCTTATATCCGATCTATTCTACTTCAGCAGGAGGGCTTCCTCTACAAGCAGGTTTAAACCAAACTATTTTCAAGCTCCTTTTTTTAGATATTGGCCTAGTTGAGCAAGTGATGAATATAGACCCACAACATGCAGGCCTGATGACCGGTGCTCTTGCTGAGCAGTTTGTCGGTCAGGAAATTTTAGCACATAGTGATCCTCTACTAGATGGGAATCTTTTTTTCTGGATGCGGGAAAAAGTGGGCAGCAGCGCTGAAGTAGACTATGTTATCTCCCACCAAGGAGCCGTTTTTCCTGTAGAAGTAAAAGCAGGAAAAACAGGAAAACTCAAATCTCTCGATGTATTCTTAAAAGAGAAAAAAGCCCCTTTCGGCATCAAAATCTCTAAAGACCCTCTGAATTGGGATGGGAAAGTTCTTTCGGTTCCTTTCTATATGGTATCGCATCTCTTTCGTCTTATCGAAAACGCCTTGAAAACACTGTAAAATTTGTCTTTATCCTCTTTTCAATTCTCCCCTATGTTAAAATGAAAGGTAGTAATTTTAGATCAACCAAATTCCATGCGCCAATACGGAAGAGAAGAAACCATCGCCGCTATTGCTACCCCACCAGGAGAAGGAGGGGTGGCGATCATCCGGATTTCAGGGAAAGAAGCTGTGTCAATCGCTGCTCAGATTTTCTCTGGGCCGGTTCAAGAATTTCAATCACATACAGTACATTTCGGAGACATTCTCAGCAGCAATAAGCAAGTGATCGATGAGGGACTTCTCATTGTCATGAAAAGCCCTCGCTCCTATACCGGAGAAGACGTGGTAGAGCTTCATTGCCATGGCGGAGTGATGATCTCAAGAAGGGTCCTTGAAGCTGCCTTTGCCTCCGGTGCTTCTCCAGCACTTCCAGGAGAATTTACTTTTCGCGCTTTTCAAAACGGCAAGATTGACCTTGCTAAAGCGGAAGCAGAGATCGCTGCTGTTTTAGAAGCTTGGGTTGATTTTCCTGAAGAGGGGCTCGAATTTATGACGAAAGAAGAAATGAAAGAAAAACTCTCTCTCGTTAAGGAAGAGATGGTCTTTCTTCTCTCCACTTTTGCCGATGGGAAAGTGATCAAAACCCTCCCTTCCCTTTCTCTTATCGGATCTCCTAATGTAGGGAAATCCTCTCTTCTCAACCTTCTTGCCGGGAAAGAGCGGGCTATTGTCACAAGCATGCCAGGGACTACGCGAGATCTAATCGAGGAGGAGATTCAGATCGGCGCTCTCATCTTCCGCTTAACTGATACAGCGGGCTTAAGAGAAACAGAAAGTATTGTAGAAAAGGAAGGGATTAAACGCGCGCAGCGATCAGCAGAAGAGGCAGACTTAGTCCTCCTTGTGTTAGATGTGACACATTCTTCCCCCCCGGAGAATTCCTTCCTTGCTACCCTGCAAAAAGAAAAAACAGTGGTGGTGTGGAATAAAATCGATCTTCCTCACTCTCCCCTTCTCCTCCCTTCTTTTCCTCACCAGGTAAAAGTCTCTGCCAAGATGGAAACAGGTTTAGAAGAATTAAAAAAGGTCATTCTTTGTGCTCTAGGCCAAAAGGGAGACCTTAGTAAGGAAGAGGTTCTTCTTACCAATCAGCGCCACTATGAAGCGCTCCGAAACAGCATCCAGGGGATCGAAAACATCCTTTCTGGCCTTTCTACAGAGGTTTCCCCTGAATTTCTCGCCTGTGACATCCGCTTTGCTCTAAAAGAGCTCGGAACGATCATTGGTGCTGATGTGACCGAAGATATTTTGGATACAATCTTTTCCACTTTTTGTGTCGGCAAATGAACAAAATAGAAAGAACAAAAATTGTGCAGAGTTACTTGGAGAAGTTATTCCCTGAGCCAAAAATTTTTCTCACCCATAAAGATCCCTATACTCTCTTAATCGCTGTTCTTCTTTCTGCACAATGCACCGACCTCAGAGTGAACACAATCACCCCTAAGCTCTTTGCCATGGCTGACTCTCCTGAAAAAATGGCAGAGCTGCCCCTTGAAACGATTGAAAACATCATCCGCCCCTGCGGCCTTTGGAAGACCAAAGCACAAGCGATTAAAAAACTCTCAAAGATCCTGCTCGAAGAATATGGAGGAGAGGTTCCCTGCTCAATAGAAGAGTTAGAAAAATTACCTGGGGTAGGACACAAAACCGCTTCCGTCGTCATGGTGCAAGCGTTCCATAAACCTGCTTTTCCTGTTGATACCCACATCCATCGTTGTGCAAAAAGGTGGGGGCTATCCAATGGAAGAAGCGTAGAAGAAACAGAAAAGGACCTCAAAAAGCTCTTTCCTAACAGCTCTTGGAGCTCTCTTCATTTGCAGATCATCTTCTACGCTAGAAAATATTGCCCTGCAAGAGGGCATGATCTCTCTTTATGTCCCATTTGCAAGGCAATTAGCTCAAAGAAGTCTACCTAAAGATTGTCCTAGCTTCCCACGCATTTCAAGGTGTTTTTTAGAGGCCTCGATAAGATCCTCATCGAAAGCGATGGAAGCAGGGGGGAAGAGGAGAAGGAGAGAGGAGCCCCCAAATTCAAAGTAGCCTTTTTCCTCTCCTTTGCGGTATCCCCTTTCTGGTTGGTAGGTTTGCTTGATGGAACCGACATGAGTGGCCCCCACCTCAATAAAGAGCACTTTGCCAAAATGTTTTGTTTGCAGCTCAGTAAGGAAGCGACGATTTTCAGATAAAATAGAAAGATATTTTCTGAGAGCAATAGGATTTACTGAATAGAGAGGGCCTTTGATCAAAGAGGGCGCTTTAGGGATACAATCACAGGGAAAATGAAAGCGATGGTAATCGGTGGGGCAAAGGCGGGCAATGACCATAGCCCCTTGCTCATACTCTGCAGAGAGCTTCTTATTTTGTAACAGCTTGGGAAGATCAAATGTTTGTCCTTTCACATAAAAACCCTTAACTTGACTGAGGTCGGGAAAAACTAAGTAGCGCCCATCTGTAGGCATAATTGCTACATTTTCCCCTTTAGCAATAGGACGTGCTCTGCTTTGGAGTTTTCTGATAAAAAAGTCATTAAAGGAAGAGAAGCTACTTAAGGGAGAGGCAAATTCCTTCTCATCAATCTCATAGTTTTTAATAAAGGGAGAAATCTTTCTTTTGCTCCAAGAGGTTTTTTGAAGGTAGCCATACCACCAGGAAAAAAAAGGGAGGCGGCAGATGAGAGGCAAGAAAGTTTTTGAGAAAAAAAAGGATCCATAAAGGACTTTGAGGAAAAAACCGCCATAAACTTTTTCCTTTACAGTTTGCCCTGTCTCCCGATCAATGCAATAAATATCTTCCCTATTTTTCATATGTGTACAATTATAAGATCTGGTAGATATGCTTCCTAGAAGAAAAACTAGATTTAAGCTATAATAGATTTCAATTATTTAAGTGCATCATTATGCCTTCTTTTTTAAAAAAAATCTTTGGAACTGCGCAAAGTCGTCAGATTAAGCGGTATAGAAAAATTGTTAAACAGATCAATCTGATCGAAGAAGGATACCAACTCCTTTCTGCGGAGGAGATTCGCGCAAAAAAGGGGGAGCTCCAGGAGCGGCTGCAGATGGGAGCCTCTCTAGACGAGCTCCTACCAGAAGCCTACGCCTTGGTCAAAAACGTCTGCCGAAGATTGTGTGGCACCGAGATCCATGTCTCTGGATATAATCAAAAATGGGATATGATCCCCTATGATGTCCAGCTGATCGGGGCGATCGGAATGCACCAGGGGGTGATCGCTGAGATGGAAACAGGGGAAGGGAAAACCCTCACTGCTGCTATGCCTCTTTTTCTCAATGCACTCACTCAAAAACCGGTTCATCTTGTCACTGTAAATGACTATCTTGCTAAGAGGGACTCTGAATGGCTGGGTGGGATTTTCCGCTATCTTGGCCTCTCTGTTGCTCCTCTTACCAATAGCACCCCCCCTCAAGACCGAAAAGGGGTCTATGAATCTGATATCGTCTACGGCACCGCTTCAGAGTTTGGATTTGACTATTTGCGAGATAATTCGATGGCTCATTCTGTTGCAGAACAGTGTCAAAGGGGGTATTATTTTGCCATCATTGATGAGGTAGACTCGATTCTGATTGATGAGGCGCGCACTCCTCTTATTATTTCTGGTCCAGCGGCAGTATCCAGGCAGATGTATGATCTGCTCAAAAACCCTGTATCTGAGATTGTCCGTCTTCAACGAGACCATTGCAATAAACTTGCTACGGAGGGAAGAAAAACCTTAGAGCGGCTTGGAAGACTCAGCGAAGAGGAAGCGTTAGAAAAACTTTCTAAAGAGGAGCAAAAAGAGGAAGATGAGGCACTGCGCAAGCTTTGGCTGGTCGGCAAAGGGACTCCTCACAACAAGATTCTAAAGCGGGTCAAAGAGCACCCCGATCTTCGGGCTAAACTAGAGAAATGGGAAACCTATTTTTATGCTGAGCCCAATAAAGAGGAAAAGCATGAAGCTCTTTCCGAGCTTTATATTATCGTCGACGAAAGATCGAGCGAATTTGAGCTTACCGATAAGGGGATCAAGGCGTGGACCGAAGAGACAAAAGAGAGTCAAGATGACTTTGTGATGCTTGATCTCGGCTATGAATACGCGAGGATTGATGAAAATCCTGCTTTTTCTGATCAGGAAAAACTCGATCAGAAAGTGCAGCTTAGAGAAGAAGATGGCAAGAGAAAAGAGCGCGCTCATAATATGAGGCAGCTTTTCCGCGCGCATCTTCTGATGGAAAAAGATGTTGATTATATCATAGAAGATAAAAAAATTGTTATCATCGATGAAAATACAGGAAGGCCGCAACCAGGACGCCGTTTTTCTGATGGACTTCACCAATCAATCGAAGCAAAAGAGGGAGTGCCGATCCAACAAGAGACACAAACCTATGCGACAATCACCCTCCAAAATTATTTCAGGATGTATGAAAAGCTCTCTGGAATGACCGGTACTGCAATCACAGAGGCAAATGAATTTAAAGAGATTTACAAAATCGATGTTCTTCAAATTCCGACCCACCGGACCTGCATCAGAACAGATGCTGATGATGAGATCTACATGACCGAAAGGGAGAAGTACAATGCGATTTTAAAAGAAATCATTGCAGTCCATGAGAAAGGAAGACCCATACTGATCGGTACAGAATCGGTGGATACATCTGAAAAAATCTCTCATATTTTAAAGCAAAACAAGCTTAAACACTCTGTTCTCAATGCTAAAAACCATGCGCTCGAAGCAGAAGTCATTGCCTCTGCGGGACAAAAAGGGGCCATCACAGTTGCAACCAACATGGCAGGAAGAGGAACCGATATCAAACTAGGCCCTAACATAGCAGAGGCGGGGGGACTGCATGTAATTGGTACTACCAGACACCAATCAAGACGGATCGATAGACAACTTCGAGGAAGGAGTGCAAGGCAAGGAGATCCCGGCTCTTCAAAATTCTATATCTCCTTTGAAGATCAATTAATGCGCCTTTTTGCTTCTCCTAAACTCACCGGATTTCTGCAAAGATTTCGCCCCCCAGAAGGAGAGCCGATTAGCGCAAAAGTGCTTAACAAGTCTATTGAAACGGCGCAGAAACGGATAGAGGCGCGCAACTATTCAATCCGGAAGCATACTCTTGAATATGACGATGTAATGAATAAGCAAAGACAAGAAATGTATGCTTTCAGAAATGAAGCTCTAAGAGAGGAATCTACAGTTATCATCTGCGAAGAGATTCTAGGAGAGATCTGCACTCAAAAAGGCGCTGAATTCTTTATCTCCCGAGAAATGGAAGGAGGATGGAACCCTAAAGGCTTTGCCTCCGCTTTAATGAGCCATTTTCCTGTTACCTTTGAAGAGGATGCTTTCGAAGAGGAATTTCTCAGTCTAGAGGAAATTGAAAAAGAAGCAACCCAAAAAATCTTAAATATCTTTGAGAAAAAACTCACCCACGAAAAA
>JACPWA010000005.1 GCA_016191565.1 Simkania negevensis
GCGGGAGCTTTCACATCAGCCCAAACGTCAAAAACTTTTGAAATGGAGCACTAGTTTTTCGAGTTGTTTAGATATAGTAGGGCTTCTGAAAACTTTGGTTGATATTTTCGATCTCCGATGATAGCAAAGCTGCAATCATCATAAAGGTGGTTATGTGATTTAATAAACCTCTTGAGCTCGTCTAGTTTTTCATTTCGCTTTTCTTGGCTAACCTTTCTTTCTGTGGTTGCCGCAAGGTCTTTATAAAGCATTCTTTTTCTCCGAGTCATTTTTTTCTCACTTTATCGATCTCTAGGGATTATGCAAAGGATTATTTTTTTTGAAGGCGATTTAAGAGGAATTTTAGAGCACCTTGGATCCGTTTAGATGGAGAAAAGAGACTTTGAATGTTCTTAGAGCCATCTGCAGGGATTCTGTAAAGGAGGCGAGGGGATGTAGCCCAAGAAAAATTTACGCTAGAGCCAATTCTCATCTGGTAGGGATAATATTTCGCAGCCTCTTTAACTGCGTTTTGATTCCATTTTCCATAGGGAAAAACAAAGGTAGAAATATCACTGCCGAGCTTTTCAGAAAGAATTTTTTTAGAAAAACTTAGTTCAAAGGAAAGATCGGTCTTTTTAGCAGTAAGAAGAGTATGAGAATGAGAATGGGAAGCAACCTGCACTAGACCTGACTGCTGCATTTCTCTTAATTCTTCCCAGCTGCAGAAACAAGGTGAGGGAAAGTCCTCTTTTTGAAAGCTAAAGTTCTCTAGCTTTTTTAGCCTTTCTACAGCACTTTCTGCGGTATTTTCTAGAATATAAGCAGAAGGGACAGCAAGAAGTGCTTTGAGCTTATATTTCTTTAAAAGGGGAAAAATATAGTAATAAAAATCAAAGGTCGCATCATCAAAACTAAGACAGATATTCCATTTACCTACTAAGAGGTCACCAGGAAGGACATTTTGAGCATTTTTTTGTATCCAGGAAAAATGCTCTTCTAGATAGGGGAGTGGAGTGGCATACTTTCCTTTACCTACCCTATGATAAAGAGGAATGAGAAGCATTTTTATTATTGTACTCTTTTAGTTTAAGATATTTATAAAAGCTGGTTTGCCCGTTATAAACAGAGATAAGAAACCCTTCTGCTCCTCCTAAAAATCCCCTTTGTAAGATATAGGATTTAAAAAAAGAGTAGCTACCGTGAAGAATCGCTTTTCCCATCGATGAGCGCTTCTTATGCTGGTTTTGTTTAGCAAAAAGATGGGAATAGTTTTCCATCTTTTTTAAAAAATCAGAAATGGAGCGATATGAAAAGTGAAGAATAGGAGTCGAGAGCTTTTTTTCTACAAGTCCCTTTTGTATAACCTTTTCATGGACATGATCTTCTGAAAAAGAGGTAATTTTTTTGTTATACAATCGGACATGTCGATCAGGATACCAACCGCAGCATTTAATGTGCTTATTTCCTAAATAATTATGGAAAGGAAAGGAAAAGACCATATGGGGATCAAGAGGGAACTTTAAAAGCTCTTGCTGGAACTCTTCAGACAGCACTTCGTCGCTATCTAGAGAAAGGATCCAATCATAGGTGGCATAAGTAGCGGCTAAGTTATGCAAAGGGCCAAACCCTAAAAAGGGGCTTTTGTAGATTTTTATATTAGAAAAAGTGCTAGCGATCTTCAGAGTATCATCAATCGAACCGGTATCAAGAAGAATTACCTCTTTAAACTCTCTAGTGGATTGAAGAGTTCTTAGAAGAGTTTCAGCAGAATCTTTAGTCAAAATGGCAACGCTAATCATATGGAGTTAATTATAGCAGATCTTGAAGATTATTTCCGTCTGTCGACAAAAATCAAAAAATTCTTATGCCTGCATCAAATAAAAGAAAAATTCATAAAACTCTGATTGAAAAATAAAAGTTCCTTCCTTCATGATGAGTCGGTATTTAAATAGCTAATAGGAAAAATCTAGAACTCTTGGCCTTACGATTCTCACAGCTCTTGTGATTGGCAACATGATCGGCTCTGGGGTGTTTCTCCTTCCTGCTTCTCTTGCTCATCTTGGAAGCATTACTATCTTTAGTTGGATGATCACCGGAATCGGATCGATTTTCCTAGCTCTTGTTTTTGCAAGACTTGCCACCCTTTTCCCAAAAACAGGGGGTCCCTATGTTTATTGTAAAGAGGCATACGGTGATTTTATCGGCTTTCAGGTGGCTTATAACTATTGGATCTACATGTGGGTGGGAAATGCAGCTATTGCAGTAGCTTTAACTGGCTACTTAACTACTTTCTTCCCTTTTCTTTCTGAAAATAATTTTCTTGCTTTTCTTGTCACAGCAGCTGTTGTTTGGGGTTTTACTCTTGTCAATATTGTCGGAGTTCACTTTGCAGGGGTCTTTCAAGTGATTTTAACTGTCTTAAAGTTAGTCCCGCTCATTCTTATTTCTGTTATCGCTATCTTCTTTATCGATTTTCATAATCTCTCTTTTTTTAACATCAGTGGCACATCAAATTTTTCTGCTCTTTCAGGAGGGGCTGTTCTTACCCTTTGGGCCTTTTTAGGAATGGAATCTGCTTCTATCCCTGCTGATGAGGCAAAAAACCCTCGAAGAGATATTCCTAGAGCAACAATTCTTGGCACAGCAGTGACTGCGGTCATTTATATTCTCAGCACGGTAGCTATTTTAGGGGTAATTCCTGCAACTGAGCTAAAGGAATCTTCAGCCCCCTTTGCCGATTTGGCCCAAAGGCTCTTTGGAAACTGGGGAAAACTCCTTATGGCAATCGGAGCGGTGATCTCCTGTGCAGGGACTCTAAACGGATGGATCCTCCTTCAAGGGCAAATTCCCCTTGCCGCAGCAAACGACAAACTTTTTCCTAGCTCTTTTTCCTATCTCTCTCCAAGAAGAACCCCAACCGTTGGGCTCGTTGTTTCATCTTGCCTCATTACCCTTCTTCTCATCTTTAATTATAAAAAAGGTCTTGTCGATCAGTTTACCTTTATCATTTCTCTTGCTGTCCTAGCAGCTCTTCTCGCCTATCTTTATACGACAATCGCAGAGTTTATCCTTTGCTTAAAACGCCCAGATAAGATCGACCGGAAGAAAGTAGGAAAATCGCTTGTCATTGCTGCTCTTGCTTTCATTTATAGTAGTTGGGCTGTTTTCAGTGCAGGACAGGAGATCTTTTTTTATGGCTCGATGCTTCTCCTTAGTAGCATTCCAATCTATGGATTCATGCAGTGGAGAAGAGCATATGCCGCACCCTTACATAAACACCAATGAGCCTTATCCAAAAGATCTACGATAGCGTTCACCGTTTCATCCATATCGATCCCATTGAAAGCGCTCTTATTTACTCACCTCCTTTTCAACGGCTCCTTTATATCAACCAGCTAGGAGTCACTTTTTTTGTTTATCCTGGGGCTACCCATCGCCGCTTTGAGCATTCTTTAGGAGTGATGGAACTTTCTTCTGCCATCTACGATCAGATCACTAAAGAAGCAGCTTTAGTTTCTTTTCCGGGAGCTGCACAAAAAGTCCTTAGCCTTTCCCTTCCATCACCTAATTCTTCTGAGCATATCTACTGGAAGAAAATCCTGCGCCTTTCTTCTCTTTGCCATGATTTAGGACACCTCCCTTTTTCCCATGTAGCCGAAAAAGCTCTCCTTGGAGAAGAGGGGCATGAAGGTTGGACCGGAAATCTTAACCGGAGACTTTTTTGGTTCTGATCGGATCGATTATCTCCTTAGAGATGCTAAAAATACAGGGCTTGCCTATGGGCTATTTGATTACCATCAGCTGCTCGAAATGCTAAAAATCCTCCCTGATCAAAAAGGGGGATTTGCACTTGGAATTGAAGAGAATGGGATTGAATCTTGTGAAGCCCTTCTCCTATCCCGCTACTATATGCATAAACGGCTTTACCAATACGCAAGCGTAAAAGCTTATGGATTTCATCTTTCCCGTTTTATGGCAAAGATCTATCCCGATCTTGGCAAAAAAGATCTTAACTACTACCTTTCTATGACAGATAATGAAATCTTAACAGAACTAAGGAAGGCTGCTTACGACCCCTCCCACCCTGGATATGCTGATGCCTTTTGTCTTACTTTAAGAAAAAACCGCTACCGCGCGATCCCCCTTTCCTCTTCTCTTTCTCCTGAGGATCTTTTCCAAATCAAGGAAGAGTGCAAAGGAGAAGAGATCGCTTTC
>JACPWA010000006.1 GCA_016191565.1 Simkania negevensis
AACGAGATGAAAGGGAGCCTTTCCTCCCCTGATAACCGCCTTTGGCATGCAATGCTAGAGCACTTACTCCCCGACCTTCCTTACAAATATAACGCAGGAGGAGATCCAAAAGAGATTCCTGATTTAACTTACAAAAAGCTAAAAGAGTTTCACTCTACTTATTACCATCCGAGTCGAGCTCTCTTCTTTTTTTATGGCAATCTTCCCTTGGAAAAACATCTTAATTTTCTCGTAAAACATGCTCTCCAAGGGATTAAAAAAGAAAAACCTCTTCCCTCTTTAAGTAAACAAAAAAGATTTAGTAAGCCAAAAACGCTCCTCCTATCCTATCCTCTGCACGAGAAAGAAAAAAAAGAAAAAACGATCATCGCCTTTGGCTATCTCACTACCGAACTTAATAACCAAGAAGAAGTTTTAGCACTCACAGTACTCGATTCTCTTCTCATGGAAACAGACGCCTGCCCTCTAAAATTTGACCTTCTACAATCAGAGCTTTGCCGTCAAGCAGATGGCCATATGGAGCTCGACATGACAGAGATTCCTTACGTGATTGTCTGCCACGGCTGCGAAGAGAAAAATCGAGAGAAATTACAAGAGGTGCTCTTGCAAAGCCTTAAAAAGATTGCTAAAGAAGGGTTTGAGAAAAAAAGGATCGATGCAGCTTTGCATCAAATCGAATTCAGCCGCCTTGAAATCACCGGTGATTATGGCCCCTTTGGCCTTACCCTTTTTATGCGCTCTGCCCTAGCAAAACAACATGGCTCCGCTCCAGAACATGCTCTCCGTATCTATTCTCAATTTGAAACATTGCAAAAAAAGCTTCAGGACCCTTCCTACCTCCCTTCCCTTATACATAAATATTTTATCGACAATCCCCACTTTGTTGCCCTCACCATGCGACCTGATGAAACACTAGAAGAAAAGGAACAGGAAGAAGAAAAACAAACACTAGAAAAAATTAAAGCGAAGCTCTCTTTCAAAGAGATCGAGGGGCTTATCAAGCAAGGAGAAGCTCTTCACCAGTTCCAAGAAGAAGCAGAAAGGCAATCGATCGAATGCCTTCCTAAACTCCAGCTTAGCGACGTCCCAAAAAAGATTATTAATTTCCCTTTGACCACCACTGAAAAAGGGGCACTTACCCTCCACCACCACTGCTCTTTTACTAACCATATCCTCTTTGCAGATCTTCTTTTTGATCTTCCAGAGATGAAGGAAGAAGAACTTCCTTATCTCCAGCTCTTCCTCTCGTTTCTTCCCAATCTTGGCGTTGGGAAAAGAGATTATAAAGAAAATCTCAACTATATCACCGCCTACCTAGGAGGACTTTATGCTTCGCTCCAGCTGTATCCACAGGTAGGGATCCCAGGAAAAGAAAATGAATTAAAACCTACTTTTAGCCTCAGAGGAAAAGCGCTGGAAAGAAATATTCCCAAGCTTTTTTCCCTATTTACTGAAACTCTTGCCTCCCTTCGACTTGATGAAAAGGATCGGATCCAAGAACTTCTTCTGCAAATCCACACCGGACTTGAAAATAAACTCTCTCAAAATGCCCTCTCTTATGCCAAAATGCTCTCCTTATCCTCTTTTTCACTCGCTTCTTTTCTTGGAGAAACACTTGGTGGGATCCACTTTCTTCTCTTTATTAGAAAATTAGTAGAAAACCTAGACCAAAACCTTCCTCTCCTTGCTCAAAAACTAGAAGAGATCAAAGATAAGCTTTTCCATCTCAATGCTCCAACATTGGTTCTTTCTTGTGAAGTATATCATCAATTACTTGTCCTGGCCATTCTTTTAACCATTTATCGCGTTTGCTCAAGTTCTTTTTCAAAGCTGCTTTACACTGCCTAAGCAAATCTTTAAGCGTACTTCTCATCGTAGTCTCAACGTCGCACAACCAACCCTAAATTATCAAATTCGAATACATTAATTTATCTCAAACACTTCATTCATTCAATTCTAGTTATTAAAATTTACTTCTACGGGTCCTTCAAGCGTTAAAGCGCCAGTGAATGGCACTTCCTCGCCATCTTCAGAAAACATACTCAACGCTTCGGTCTTTGAGCCAGTGGGTGCTTTTTGGAGTTTCAGAGAGACAATATTGTCGAAAAGATCTTTGAAAAATTTCT
>JACPWA010000007.1:0-9722 GCA_016191565.1 Simkania negevensis
TTTTTCTACTTCGAGATAGAGGAGCGAAATGGGCCCTGGCTGATTGTAATGAATATAGAAAGAGCCTTTTATCTCCTGCACACTCCCTATTAATTCTTCAATGGAGGCAAGAATATGAGAAAAATCAACCCTTTCATAACCATCTAAGAGAGCAATCCCCATTAAAATTCCAAGAGCGGGTTTAGATCTAAAAGGAAAAAAAAGGTTAGTTGGAAGAATGCGAAAGGCTGCATATCTTTTTTTAGGAAGCTGAGTTGCCTTATAAGAGAGGTCCGCATGAATGTGGTTAAAAGAGAATGCCATCCGAACAAGATGTTGAAACGATCTAAGACTTTTAAAACGCTCACCGGCATTTGCAAGGAGCCGACTTAAATCGTCTAAAAGGCTAGAATCAAAAAAATCAGGCTTTTTTTTAAGAAGAAAAGCAGCCTCTTTACGAGCAAGATGCTCCTTACCCTTATTTGTAAAAAGGTTATCTTCTAAAACTAGTCTTTCAAGATGTTGAAAACGGAGAATTTTGTTGAGATTTTGGATTGCCTTAGACAAAATGTTCTCCACACCGTTTTTTTAATTGTAGTTTAACATGTTTGCTTGAAACAAGTTCCACATCTTGGCTCCCTTCAAGGGTTTTGCTTACGATTTTACTAATGAGATGCAAAGTTGGTGGATCTCCCTCGGCGTTTCTTTCTTCACAGACCTATCCAATTAATTTAAAACAATGTTAAGCCTTTAGAAGGTTTTCTTAAAATAGGTTTTTCTACAAAAACTTTTAAATAAAGTCTTTTCTTGAAAGAGAAAGATAGTATACATAAAATAAGAATGGGAGGGTAAGATATGGCTGATTCCAAAGAGAAAAAAACAATTTATGTAAATTTCAAGGAAGACCTAAAGCAGTTTTCTCATCAGGTGAGTCAACTGATAAGCGATTCCTCTTTATTAAGCCAAATAGAGTTTCTTGATAAAATTGCTTTTGCAGTAAATCAACTCTATAAGGACTCGATGGCCATTTCTCAGTACAAAGATGAGGAAACAGAAGAGATTGGGTCGATTGTCTATAATATTTTTGTTCAACCTCTTTCTATTAAGAAAAAAAAGATTAATATCATTAAAGCTGCGGAAGAATATATGGAAAAAAGAGGGGCTGATTCAGATTTCTCCTATATCATGCGAGAGTATGTAAACCATCCTGAAACTACCAAAAGCTTTGTCAGAGAGCTGGACCTTCTTTCAGTTGAAATGGATGTCGCTCTTAGAAAGATTGCCTAAATTTTGACTCTAAACAGCTAATTTATCTACCATTGAGCAAATTTTTACAGAGGAACCTATGAAGACAGGAAACAAAGCTATTGTTGGAACACTTGCCATTTTTTCTCTGCTTGCGGGATGTGCAAGTTATAATGCCACCGCTCTTAACGACCTTGTTGAAATGCCGATCCCTGCAAAAGATGGGGTTTCCATTACAGCAAAAGCATTTAGTGAAGCAGATTGCAAAAAATACCTGGATCGAAACGTAATTGCAGAAGGTTATCAACCTGTTCTTCTTCAAATTATGAATCATTCAAATAAAACCCTCCTTTTTTCTCCACAAAAGATGGATCTGCCCACTGAAACTCCAGAAGTAGTAGCCTCAAAGGTCCATACTTCGACTGCTGGACGAGTAATCGGATATACCCTTGCTAGTATACTTATTCCTCCCCTTCTCATAGCTGCTATTGTAGATGGGATTAAGTCTTCCCATGCTAATCAAGCTCTCGATCATGATTTTGCTCATAAGGGGGTTCAAGACAAAATCATCAGCCCTCATTCAGTGGCAAAGATGGTACTTTTTGTTCCCAAGCACATGTTCAAGCGAAGTTTTCAAGTCCATCTAGTCGATAAAGAAACGGATGACACAAAACATTTTACTGCTGTAGTTCTTTAGGAATATGTATAACTTGCTTCAAAAACACCTGCAGATATGACTGAAGCAAGTTGCACATGATGTGATCTTTTGAATTGTTTTTAGGCATATCGCCATATCTCTTTTAAATCTTCTAGACTCTATTTTTAAAACAGCTCAATTTTGTATAAAAAGATTCCTTTCCTAAAAAATTGCCTTAATCTATCCTTTCTTGAATGAGAGTGCAAGTTTCAAGTTAAATTCACCTAACTATTTTATTATTTATGAAAAAAAATGGGCTTTTAGTTTGTATAATCCTCCTACTTCATTGTGGTTGCTGCAAAAAGGAAGAAAGGAATAAAGCCTCTTCTAGAGTCATTAACACAGCATGCTGTAGTCCGATCTCCTCTTTAGATCCTCGGGTGGGCAATGAATTTCCTTCTGCTCTAGCAATACGGATGCTCTATGATGGACTTATGCGCTTAGGCCCTAATGGCGAAATCGTTCCTGCCTTAGCCGAAAGATATGAGATCTCCTCTGATCAGAGGACGTATACATTTTACATCCGTTCTGCTAAATGGTCGAATGGAGATGAGGTTACCGCCTATGATTTCGAATATGCATGGAAAAAATCAGTCGATCCCAAGACTATATGTAACGGAGCGTTTACCTTCCATATTATTAAAAATGTCCCCCTTTGTTTAGCTGGTAAAGTATCGGTAGATGAAATAGGGGTTCGAGCTTTAGGTGAAAAAATCCTTCAGATTGAGCTAGAGCATCCTGCCCCTTACTTTCTTTCTATTCTTTCCTTTTCAACTTATGCTCCTATTAACAAGAAAATCGATCTGATAAAAAAAGATTGGGCAAATGAAGCGGGAGAGTATCTTACTACAAATGGCCCTTTTTATGTTGCTGAGTGGAAAAAACGGGAATACCTTCTTTTGAAGAAAAACCCTCTTTACTGGGATCATGAAAGGGTTAAAATTGCAGGAATCAATATTCAGTATATTTCTGATACAGCTACCCAGTTTTATCTTTTTGAGCAAGGAAAACTCGACTGGACTGGAGAGCCCTTTTCTCCACTTTCAACTGATCTTATAACAAATGCTGTAGCAGAAGAAAAGATGCATCGAATAGAACTTGTTTCGCTCTCTTGGCTTTTTGTCAATACAGAGAAATATCCCTATAACAATAAAAATATGAGAAAAGCACTTGCCTATGCAATCAACCGAAAAGAGATTACTCAACATATTCTCCAGCAGGGAGAACGTCCTGCTACTTCCATTTTAGGAGGTTTTTTAGCATTAACAAAAAACCCCTACTTTCCTGATGGAGATCAGAACAAAGCGAAGCAGCATTTGGCCCTAGCGTTAGGAGAACTTGGCATTTCTAAAGAAGAGCTCCCTCCCTTTGAAGCGAGTTTCTACTCTTCCAATCAAACGGCTTCTCGATTAGCTCAGGCACTTCAACAACAGTGGAAAGAAACGCTTGGGATCGATGTTTCTCTCCATTTTTCAGAATGGCCTATCCATTTTACTGATATAAAAAAAGGAAGCTATCAGCTAGGAAGTATGGGGTGGACTTCTTGGCTCAACGATCCGGTCTATATCCTGGACACTTTTCGCGACCGTTTGTGTAGTATTAATATGAGTCGTTGGGAGCATCCCATTTATCAAGCCTATCTAGCACAATCAGACATTGAACTTAATCCTGAAAAAAGACGAGAACTTTTCAAAAAAGCAGAAGAGTTATTGATAGATGAGATGCCTGTGATTCCCCTCTATTTTCAGCAGGGGATCTATTTTAAAAATGAGCATCTGAAGAATGTCTACGTCTCTCCCTTAAAAGAGATCGACTTTAGTTATGCTTATTTTGAAGAAGAAAAGTAATAGACTTCTTGCGCAACTTATCTAGGAAACTGGAAAACTTTGAAATCGTCGGCGACCTCTGTATGAGGAAAGATCTCACGCGCCTCTTTTAAGAAGAGATCGAGGTCGCGATAGCGCGCTGAAAAATGGGTGAGGATCAGCTGCCCTACATTTGCTTTCTTGGCTAAGGTAGCTGCTTGTTTTGCTGTCATGTGGGCGTACTCCTCTGCAAGAGAGGCATGTTCTTCTAAATAAGTACTTTCAGAAAGGAGGAGCTTTGCATCTTTGGCAACTGTTAGAGCGCCTTGACACACTCTGGTATCGATCACAACGGCAAAGATATCTCCTTCCCTGATCCAACTAACCTCTTCGAGATGAACCTTCTTTCCTCCTACCTCTAATTGTCCTTTTTCCTCTAGCTCCTTTACGAGAGGCCCTTTGATCCCAAATGTGTTTAGCTTTTCTTTATCAAATTTAATCTTCTCTTTTTCTTTAACTCTCCAGCCAAGATTATCGACTCCATGATCTAAGAAATAGGCTTCAATAGTAAAGTTCTGATCTTGATGCACCAGACCAGGCTTAGAAACAGGATGTTCGATCACCTGGATATGATCGTGATAGAGAGTTCCGTAGCGGAGCCGATCAAAGTAGATTTTTCCACTTGCTGGATAGTAGCAGTGGATCGGATGGGTGATCTTATCGAGATTGAGGCGCATAAGCATCGAACCAAGGCCTAAACAATGATCGCCATGGAAATGGCTGACAAAGATTCTTGTAACTGTTGTGGGAGCAATATCAGCAAAAATAAATTGCCTTTGGGTCCCCTCTCCTGGATCAAAGAGAAGTCCCTCCTCATTCCACCTCTACTTCCCATATTTGCTATTCCAAAGCGAGTCAAAATAAAAAAGAGGATCTGAATACCCAGCATACCAAAAACAAAGATCGCAAGAAAAATAAGGGTGCCCCTTTGAAGAGGATAGCCTTCCCAAGGAGCAACTCTTTGCCTAACCCAGATGAAACCAGCAAAGCCAGTAATGATCCCTGAATAGCCGAGAAAATAAGGGCCTCCCATTACATATTGGGCTGTATTGGAAACAATCCCAATGATGAGGGTAAGAGCAAGATACTGCCATTTATACACCCTTTCTTCAACCTGTTTTCCAAGGAACCAAAGCCAGAGCATATTGAAGATGATATGCAAAATAGAACCATGTAAAAGAGCGGGAGTAAAAAGACGGTAGAGCTGCCCTTCTCTAATCTTCTCAAAAAGAGGTGCCTTAATAGCCCACTCTTTCTTTGGGCTTAGGAAAAGATCATAAAACCCTGTCCAATGAGAGATAGCTTCAATCTGATCATATTCTTTCTTCAGGTCAGGAGAAAGTTTTTCTATCTCCTTTTCTGAACTGAGCGGATGGGTTTTTAAAAATTCGACTCTCTTCTGATCTGCCGTAGTAAAATCATAAAGAAGAGCAGTCATTAAAGGGGTATACAGTAAAAATTCACCCCCCCACTTTTCTTTTTTTAGCTCATCTTCTTGAAATCCATTCCAAATATAGAGAAGCACGCAAAGAAAAAGAAAGAAGCGCGTGATACTGGAAGAAGCGGGGGCAGCCGTGTTTACTATTACAGCAGAGGCCATCTTTCCTTTTGAAAGGAAAAAAGACCCTTCCCGATCGATCGGATGCACTTTTAGGTCAAATCGGATATCGGAGGGATTTTTTTTAAACTCACTTAGCCAATGGGTAGCAATCTCCAGCTCTTCTTCATTAAGGACCCAAATCTCATAGGAAAAATTGGTTTGGAGAGGCTCTACTTTGAGCTCACAGCGGTTTTCGATTCCTTCCTTAGTGAGAAAGGAAGAAAATTGGTAAGCTTCTTTTTGATCTTCAATGATCCCGATGATGCGCATTAAGTAAAGTGCTTTATCTTTTCTAAAATCTTTGTGGTCGAAAGCCCTGTAATAAGGGGAACAATATGCAATTTCCCTCCCCCTTTTTTCACTACCTCTGCCTCAATGCAATCTTCCCCATACTCAGCACCATTGACATGAACATCAGGTTTTATCTTTGCAAGAAGCTTTCGAGGGTCGACCTCTTCAAACCAAGTGACATAGTCAACAAAACCAAGGGCGGCAATCATCTGCAGACGATATTCTAGGGGAATGATAGGCCTTTTAGGACTTTTATATTGCTTGATGGAAGAGTCGCTATTCAAAGCCATGAGTAGACAATCTCCTTGCAACCTTGCTTCGTAAATCATATGGAGATGTCCCGCATGCAAAAGATCAAATGAGCCGTTTAGGGTGACGATTTTTTTTCCCTGTTTGCGCAGCTCTGCTATTTTTTTCTCCAACTGCTCAGGAGAGATCAGCTTTTCTTTAAATTTCTCTTCCCATGCAGTCATATCTACTTCCCAGCCTTCGGTCTCTTTCTTTTGAGTTTTTTCGCAAATGCGATCGGATAGACTTCTTCATAGGTATTGACAAAGTAGACATGAATCCCCTTTTTCAAGTAGGCGGGGAGCTCATCATAGTCTCTCTTGTTTTCTTTAGGGAAAACAAGGGTCTTGAGTTTAGAGCGCTTAGCAGCGATCAGCTTTTCTTTTAACCCTCCGATTGGCAACACCTTCCCTGTAAGGGTGATCTCCCCTGTCATTCCTACATCATTTGCCACTGGCTCATGGATCAGCAGAGACAAAAGAGCTGTAACCATCGTAATCCCTGCTGAAGGACCATCTTTCGGCGTAGCTCCTTCAGGGATATGAATATGGACCTCTTCCTTGTCAAAAAACTTTGTCTTCGGAGAGAACCTTTTAAGATCGCTACTTAAATAGCTCCAAGCAATTTGTGCCGACTCCTTCATCACATCTCCCGCTTGACCTGTCAGCTTCATATCGGTTTTCTCTGAAGGTTTTTCCACCGCCTCCACATAGAGGGTAGCACCTCCTAAGGCAGTCCAAGCAAGCCCAGTACATACCCCCACAGGAGTTTTTTCATAATAACGGTCTGTAGTAAAAATTGGTTTGCCGAGATATTTTTCAAGGGTCTTCTCGGTAATCATGACACACTTTTTCTTTTTCTTCTTATCTTTAGATTCTTGCAACTTTACTATCTCCACAGCCACTTTTCTCAAGACTTTCTTAACGCATTTTTCCAAGGCGCGCACTCCCGATTCCCTTGCATATCCTTCAATCATTTCCTCAACTGCGCGATTTGAAAATTTAATCTGAGAAGCTTTTAACCCTGAATTTTTTCGGTTCCTTGGAACCAGGTATTTGGTAGCGATTTGCACCTTCTCCTCTTTAATATACCCTGAAAGACGCAGCACATCCATCCGGTCTCTTAAAGGCCCTGGAATAGTATCTAACACGTTTGCTGTAACGATAAATAGCACGTTTGAAAGATCGCACCTTACATCTAGATAGTGATCAAGAAAATCCCTGTTTTGCTCTGGATCTAATACCTCTAAAAGAGCAGAAGCAGGATCTCCTTGATAGCTTACCCCCATTTTATCCACTTCATCGATCATAATGACTGGATTCATAGACTGAGTATATTTTAGCGCTTGGATCATCTTTCCCGGCATGGCTCCTACATAGGTCCTTCGATGCCCTTTGATTTCTGCTTCATCGCGCATTCCACCTACAGAAAAGCGGAAAAATTTCCGGTTGAGCGCCCGCGCAATGCTCTTGCCCACACTTGTTTTTCCCACCCCAGGAGGCCCCACAAAGCAGATGATGCTCCCTTTAACCCCTCCCGTAAGCTTCCCCACGCCGATAAATTCTAGAATCCGCTCTTTAATATCCTTTAACCCATAATGATCCTCATCAAGCACTTTCTGTGCGTGGCGAAGATTATGGTTTTCCTCATCGTTCACTCCCCAAGGAACTACTGTAAGCCAATCAAGATAGTTCCTCGCTACTGCGTATTCAGCAGATTGCACCTCAAGAACGCTAAGTTTATCTAACTCTTCAGTAATTACTTTTAGAATATCAGGAGGGACTTTTTTATTTTTGATCCTTTCTTGGAATTTTTCAAGGTCGCATGCCTTATCATCCTTTTCAAGACCAAGCTCTTTTTTGATTGTCTTAAGCTGTTCTCTTAGAAAGAATTCTCTTTGTGTTTTTGTAATTGTCGCTTCAATCTTCTGGTTGATACTGCTTTGCAATTTGCTCAAATCGAGCTCTTTTTTCAGCAGCACAAGGGTTTTGTCGATTCTTTCTTGCACATCTAACGTTGCTAAAATTTCCTGGAGTTCTTCTCTCCCTGCTGTAGTTAAAGCAACGGCAAAATCGGCCAATTTCCCAGGCTCAGTAAAATCAGAATGACCAAGAAAGATCTGGAGCTCTTCTTTAAATAGAGGATTCAGCTTTAAAAGTTCTTTGATGGTGGTAATGATACTAATCGAGTAGGCTTTAATGATTTTTGATTGCTGCTTTGAAATGCTATCTTCATGATACGCTACCTTGGCGCGCAGATATTTCGATTTCTTGATCCCCTGTTTAATGATGATCCTTTTTTCCATGTTGAGGACCACCTGCGCTCCTCCCTGTTCTAAAGGAACGATCCGCAGAATATTTGCCAAAACCCCCACCTTATGAAAGCCTTCGACTGGAAGATCATAGATATTTGCCTCCTCTTTTTTTGTCAAAAAAAGACCGAGCATCTTATGATCTGATTTAGCGACAATCTTGAGCACCTCATAAAAAGGGCCTGGCTCAATTACAAGGGGAGCTGCCATCCCTGGGAAAAAGGGTCTCCTCGTTAAAGGAAAAATAAAAAGCTCATCAGGAAGAGCTTCCTTTGGTTTGCTTTTCTTTTTCGCACCGATCAGTTTTTCTAAATCGGTATCGATCAACCCATCCCCAGAAGTAAGCTCTTCATCTGCATGTTCATCGTTAAGCATATTTAAGCAAAGGAGTCCTCTTTTATTAATACGTAGAGCGGACCTATCTCCTTTCATTTTTTATCACAAAAGGAACAAGGTCCATTTAACCATCGTACCGAATTCTTCTTTAATTTAAGACATCTATCCAGTCTAACAACTACTTTAAAAATACGCAATCATGAGGAAAACGATCTGTAGAAAGGGAAAGGTTTCCTCTATCTGGTCCCATCCCCTATGTACGATCTCGTTTGAATAAAAACAAGACTTTGATCAATTACTCTTTTATAGTATACTAGTAGAAATTAAAACAACTTGAAAATGAATTGTTTATGAACTTCTTTCTCATAGAAACAAGTGGAGAAGATAGTTTTGTTGCCCTCTTTTTGGAAAACGGCACTTATGAGGCCTGCTTCCTCCCTTCTCTTCACCAATCCAAAACCCTCCTTCCCGCCATCAGCTCTCTTCTAAAAAACCAACAGATCCATTTCAATTCTTTAGCATTTATTGCCGTCGGGATCGGCCCCGGCCTTTTTACCGGAACCCGAATTGGGGTTATGACCACTAAAACCCTTAACTTTGCCAAAAAGATCCCCCTTATCCCTTTTTGTAGCCTGACTCGTTTCCTTCCTGATAGAGAAGGCCCCTTTCTTACCTTATTAGACGGCAAATCAGAAGGGTTTATCCTTTTAGAAGGGGAAAAAAAAGGGGAAGAAGCCCTCTTTTCTTTCCCTTACCACAAGGTTAAAAAGGAAGAACTTGTCCCTTATCTTAAAAAACACACTCTTCTCCTTATCTCTCCTCCTAGCTCTCTTGAAGTGAAGCTTAAAGATCTTCTTTTGGACAAAACATGGCAAGAAGCAAAGCCCAATCTCCCTTTTTTGGCTTCTCAAGTCAAAAAGAGGTATCTCCAAGGCGAAGGGCATGCTCATCCTGAAGTGGTAGCAATATATTAATAGACTCCTTTCGAAACTCCATTTATTTGCCAAAATAACGATTTTTGCCATCTCTAAAAACCGATTGTTTCAGCCATGTGTTCCCACATTGTCTTCAAAATCGTTTTTAAGACCTGTCTAAAACCCGTCATTTTTC
>JACPWA010000007.1:9738-14271 GCA_016191565.1 Simkania negevensis
CATTTTTCCAAACAAAGCGAGTTTCGAAAGAAGTCTAATTAAGAAAATGTTTCAAAACCCTTTTTAACTCACCATCCTTCAACAAAAGGTTGCGCTATTTCGCTTCTACAGATAAGATAAATGCCCTAGACAATTTCAAATGCTTGTGGTTCAATAAGGGTACAAACAAAGCTTTAAAGGAGCAGGAAGTAATCATTTATGCCTAGTGTGAAGGTTCGTCCAGGTGAGTCATTAGATAAAGCATTGAGAATTCTAAAGAAAAAACTAGATAAAGAAGGAACGATGAAAACTGCTAAGGCCCACCGTTTCTATGACAAGCCTTCCGTTAGAAAGCGTGCTAAATCTAAAGCCGCTCTCAAATATAAAGTAAAACGGCCCCGTTAATTTTGTTTTTCACTCAACTCTGTATATTTTTTGCCAGCAGATGGGAAGGGGCTGACAAAAAATGTATAAAGTCGGATTTAGCACTGACTACCCTGGTTTGCTAAAGTATTTGTAAAAAAAACCTCCCCTCTGCTAATGTTATGCCCAGAAATAGGGTGGAATGTAAAAAATGAGTGACTTCTATCAAACTCTTGGCGTCTCTCGCGATGCTGATCAAGAAACAATCAAAAAAGCCTACCGCAAAAAAGCTTTAAAATATCATCCCGATAAAAATCCGGGAGATAAAGAAGCTGAAGCACATTTCAAAAAAATATCAGAAGCTTATGAAGCTCTAAGCGATCCTCAAAAAAGGCAAGTCTATGATCAGTTCGGCAAAGAAGGATTAAGCAGCGGTGGTGGAATGGGTGGAGGAAGCGCTGGTTTCTCTACAATGGAAGAAGCTCTTCGCACATTCATGGGGGCATTTGGCGGTGGCGGTAGTTCTGGAGGAGAATCGATCTTCGAAACTCTTTTCGGACAAAATTTTGGCGGCAGCACACAGGGAGAATATGCTTCGCAAGGCACAAGCAAAAAAACCCAGATCACAATCTCTTTTGAAGAGGCTGCTAAAGGGGTAGAAAAAGAGATTGCCATCACTAACTATGTAGAATGTGAAAGTTGTCACGGTTCTGGAGCCCGCTCTCCCAAAGATATTAAAAATTGTGAAACCTGTGGTGGCAGTGGACAGATCCAGCAATCCCGTGGATTTTTTATCATGTCAAATACCTGCCATCATTGCCATGGTTCTGGCCGCGTCATTTCTACACCCTGCAAGGATTGTCAAGGTGCAGGAAAAGTGAAAAAGAAACAGCAAGTGAATGTGCCTATTCCTGCAGGCATCAATGATGGGATGCATCTTAAAATGACAGGCTATGGAGATGCTGGAGAAGGGGGTGGCCCTCCTGGAGATCTCTATGTATATGTTGGAGTAAAACCCCATCCTGTCTTTTCAAGAGAGGGGGATGACCTTACCCTGGTTTTCCCTATCAGCATCACAGAAGCCGCCTTAGGATGCAAAAAAGAGATCCCACGCCTTCTTTCAAACAAGCCTCTTATTCTCACGGTTCCAGAGGGAACACAGAGTGGCAAGGTTCTTAGGGTAAAAGGAGAAGGACTCCCTAATGTCCACTCCAATCGGACCAAAGGGGACTTACTAGTCCGGATGCAGGTGGAAACCCCGGTAAACTTAAGTAAAGAGCAAAAAGAACATCTCAAGAAGTTCCAGTCGATTGAAGGGCCTCAAAACTCCCCCGAAAGAAAATCATTTCTCGATAAGATTAAGACCTTCTTTTAGTTTCCCCATAAATACCTCATTCATTATCAGTTGACTAGCTGATTTTTGGCACATCTGAAGTTCAACTTCAGATTTGTACAGTTTCCCTTGCTTTTTCTCTTAAAATCCGGCTAAACTGAAGTTGAACTTCAGATTTGTAGAAAAATTATGTTTCAACGCGCCATTGAGTCAGAGCTTAAGGCCCTTGCTACCCAATACCCTGTAGTTACAGTAATAGGACCAAGACAGTCGGGAAAAACAACTCTTGTTCAACACGCTTTCCCAGGAAAACCTTATATCAACTTAGAAGGGCCTGATATTAAAGCACTGGCTTTAGAAGATCCCAGGGGCTTTCTTGCAGAGTACCCCACCGGAGCAGTACTTGATGAAATTCAAAATACCCCTGAGCTCCTCTCCTATATTCAAGTTCTAATAGACGAAAAGAAAACCAAAGGGATGTTTATACTTACTGGAAGCCATCAATTTGAACTACATCAAGCCATTTCACAATCACTTGCAGGACGCACTGCTCTTCTTTATCTTCTTCCTATGAGCCTACATGAATTATCTGAAGCAAAGATTCAGCTGTCTTTAGATGAATCTCTCCTTAAAGGAGGATATCCGAGGATATTTAGCGATCATTTAGCTCCTACTAAAGCTTATCGAAGCTACTTTCAAACCTATATTGAGAGAGATCTTCGTCAATTAATTAACATTAAAGATCTGATGCAATTTCAAAAATTTGTCCGGTTATGCGCAGGTAGGATTGGTCAAATTCTCAATCTAGAAAGTCTCGGTAATGAGACTGGGATTTCTTCCCATACCGCGAAATATTGGATTTCTATGCTTGAAGCTTCCTTTGTAATCATCCGTTTGCAGCCTTATCATGAAAATTTCGGGAAAAGACTACTAAAATCTCCAAAGCTTTATTTTACTGACGTGGGTTTAGCAAGTTATCTTTTGGGTATTGAAAACCTTACTCAAATGACACGCGATCCCCTTCGAGGAAACTTAGTAGAAAATCTTGTCTTGCTAGAACTCATCAAATATCGATTCAATCAAGGGCTAGACCCAAACCTTTACTACTTTCGAGATCACCATGGTCATGAAGTGGATTTCATTTTTCAATCGGCAAGCCAACTTATCCCTATCGAGGTCAAAGCAGCTAATACTTTTATTAGCAGCTCTCTTTCTTTTTGTCTACAAAACTTTTTTACCAGTTTTTACTTCAGCAGCTTTTTTGAAAAAAAATAAAAAAAAATGCAGAGTGAAAAAAGTAGACGTATTGATTACCTCGAACATCAGTGAAAAGCAAAGAATAGACTTCTTTCGAAACTCGCTTTGTTTGGAAAAATGGCGCGTTTTAGACAGGTCTTAAAAACGATTTTGAAGACAATGTGGGAACACATGGCTGAAACAATCGGTTTTTAGAGATGGCAAAAATTGCTCTCTTGGTAAATAAATGGAGTTTCGAAAGGAGTCTAATATGCAACAAAACTTTGTTGATTAACTCGCCTTACGTAAAAAGGAGAAGATCTCATGCCCTTTATTAAAGCAAATGGAATCCAGCTTTATTATGAAATAGAGGGAAAAGGAAACCCTCTGGTTCTAATCTCTGGATTCGCTACGACTCACACCACTTGGGATCAATTGCGTACATTTCTTTCCCCCTCTTTTCAACTGCTTATGCTCGATAATCGAGGGGCGGGACAGTCAGAATCTCCAAGCCCTCCTTACCAAATCGAAGTATTCGCTAAGGATATTCTATCCCTGATGGACCAGTTGAAGATAGAAAAAGCCTCTTTTATTGGTTCCTCGATGGGAACAGCTATTGTTCAAACCTTTGCTCTTCTCCATCCCAAGCGCATAGAAAAAGGAGTTTTGATCTCTCCTTTTGCTAAACTCCCCTCCTTAGCTTTAATGAAATCAAAAACAATTGGGAAGCTTCTTAAAGCAGAGGTTCCTTTAGCACTTGTGGTAGAAACAATTCTTCCTATGTTATTTAGTAATAAATTCTTAAGCAATCAATCCTCAGTAGAAAAGAAAATCAAAGATTTAACAGATACCCTCTATCCCGTTTCAGAAAATGGGATTGCTGGACAGATAGCCGCCTTAGAAGCTTTTAACTTGGAAGGAAAGATAAAAGATATTCATAATAAGCTACTTCTGATTGCCGGAGAGGAGGACCTTTCTACCCCTCTCTACTGCGTCAACTACCTCAAAAATCACCTTCCCTACGCTGAGCTAGCCCTGATTTCTGAGGTAGGGCATATGCCCCACATTGAAAAAGCTAGCTTAGTAGCTCAGCTAGTAAGCGCTTTTCTAAGCTAACATCTCACTACCTTTCTTAAAGCACTTATATTAAATCGATTATAATATAAGCATCTTTTATCAAAAAAATAATATAAATACTTTTTATTATTAAATAAAATATATAATATGTGTTATAATTTAATTATAGCTTAATAAAAAAAAGAGAATAAATATGCCAATAGATATGATTGCAGGATTTGCTGCTGGAGGCGCTAGTAGCATACGAGATTATAGAAGTCGAACTCAGAGAAAAAAAGATCCTGAAGCCGATAGAGTGGCTCAATTAGCCCGTGCAGGGAATTCTGGTCTTTATATGTTTGACGGTGTAGGAACCCTCCCTCTCATGTACGGCTATGCCACAGATCAGCTGCGTCGTATCGAAGCAGGCAGACAAAGGGGTGATAAAAATACATGTCAATAAACTCGGCGTGTGCCATTTTTATTTTACTCATTCATTTATTCGATCTAATGAGCGAATGTCAAGAACCCTTTGGCCTCTATTGTTCACAAATTCATAAACTACC
>JACPWA010000221.1 GCA_016191565.1 Simkania negevensis
GACAATGCTCGCATTAAACTGGCAAGCTTATATCCAAAATTTAAAAATTATGATTAAATTTTTTGTTACAGAGCACTAGGTGCTTTGTAAGCTGCAGGACACTAAGTGGGTTGATTAAATAGAAGGAGATCTGAGATAAAGGGAAGAGAAGAGGTTGCTTTTCTCCTCTAATACGACTTGGAAATATGACAAAGAAAAAAGTCTACGGGATAGAATATGATTTTGTAAAGGGGGAACCTAAGAAGACAATCGCTTCCTTGGGTCAAGAGACTCTCCTTCATCTTTTCCAAGAAATGTTGCTGATACGCCACTTTGAGATGAGAGCCGAATCTGCCTACCAGCATGGCCATGTAGGGGGATTTTTTCATGCTTATACAGGTCAGGAGGCAATCCAACTCGCTGCTGTAGCTGCCTTAGGAAGGGAAAAACATTGGTGGGCAACCACCTATAGATGTCATGCACTGGCCCTTTTACTTGGGGCGAGCCCAAACGAGTTGATGGCGGAACTCTATGGAAAAGTAACGGGAAATGCTTTAGGAAGGGGTGGCTCGATGCATTTTTTTGCAAAGAGGCTCTTAGGAGGACTTGCGATCGTCGGTGGGCATGTGCCAATAGCAACGGGAGCCGCTTTTTCTTTGAAATATCAGGCCCAAGAAGGGGTAGCCGTTTGCTTTTTAGGGGAAGGAGCAGTAGCTCAAGGAGCAGTCCATGAGTCACTAAATCTCGCTGCTCTTTGGAATCTTCCCTGCATTTACGTGATAGAAAACAACCATTGGGGGATGGGAACTGCAGCAGAGCGGGCCTTTTGTACCCAACCGATTGCTGAGCATATGGGCCGCACCTATCAGATTCCTACGTTTACCCTTGATGGAACCGATTTTTTTAGCTGTTATCATGGATTTTCTCTTGCTTATGAAGCCTGCAAAAAAAGCAAAAAACCAATTCTTATTGAAGCGATAACAGAGCGTTTCCGAGGACATTCGATTTCTGATCCTGCTCTCTATCGCACTAAAGAGGAGCTGGAAGAAGCAAAGAAACAAGATCCTATCCTCTTGTTAAAAGAGATGCTCAAGAAAGAGAAAATTTTAACCGATTCACTATATGAAGAGATCGATAAGGAGCAGAAAAAGAAGGTAGTGGAAGCAATGGAATATGCAGAAAAAAGTCCTTATCCAGAGGAGAGCTCTCTGGAAGAAGATGTTTTCGCTCCTTAAAAAATGAAAAAAAAAGACATGGAAAAGAAAAAACCCACCCAAGTTGTTGAGATGCGAGAAGCCTTAAGGCAAGCGATTGATGAGGAAATGACCAGAGATGAGCGGGTCTATCTTATGGGGGAGGAGGTTGGAGAATATAATGGGGCCTATAAGGTCTCAAAAGGACTTTTAGATAAGTGGGGCCCTGAAAGAATTATCGATACTCCTATTGCAGAAAATGGATTTGCTGGTCTTTCAATCGGTGCTGCAATGACAGGACTTCGGCCTATTGTGGAGTTCATGAGTTTTAATTTTTCTTTTGTTGCTGCCGATCAACTCATTTCTAATGCTTGTAAAATGTACTATATGTCGGGAAACCGTTTTTCTGTACCTAGTGTTTTCCGAGGGCCCAATGGAGCAGCAGCCCAGGTATCGAGCCAACACTCTCACTGCGTGGAAGCCATCTATGGCAATCTCCCTGGTTTTATTATAATCAGCCCTAGTAATGCCTATGATGCCAAAGGGCTTTTAAAATCGGCGATCCGAAATAATAATCCAGTGATTTTTTTAGAAAATGAGCTCGATTATGGGAAAAAAATGGAGATTCCAATTGAGGAATATCTTGTGCCTATTGGGAAAGCAAAAGTAGTCAGAGAAGGGAAAGATCTCACCCTTATTTCCTACTCCAGGATGCTTACCTTCTGCTTGGAAGCGGCAGCAGAATTAGCAAAGCGAGGGATACAAGTCGAGGTGGTCGATCTTCGGACGATTAAACCTCTTGATATTCCGACGATTATTGCCTCAGTGCAAAAGACCCATTTTTGTGTCCTTGTAGAAGAGGGACATCTCTTCTCAGGGATTTCAGCAGAGGTAGGATTTCAGATCCAAGAGCGCTGCTTTGACTTTTTAGATGCCCCTGTTGCTAGAGTGTGCCAGAAAGAGACCCCTCTTCCCTATTCCAAGCCTTTGGAGAAAGCATCGCAGCCAAGTATAGGGAAGATTGTACAAACTATTGAAAAGACACTATCTATTTGAAGAGGAGAGAATGAAACGATGCCTTTTACACTGACCATGCCCAAACTTTCTCCAACGATGGAACAGGGAACCATCGTAAAATGGCATAAAAAAGAGGGAGATCCGATTAAAGCGGGAGACCTTCTCTTCGATGTTGCCACTGACAAAGCAACAGTAGAGCATACAGCTCTTGATGATGGGTTTCTCCGAAAAATTTTAATAACAGAAGGAGAGGAGGCTATTGTCAACCAGGCGGTTGCGATCTTTACCGAAGAGAAAGATGAGAAGATAGAAGGGTATCATCCTGAGGGAGCTGCTTCTACTAAAAATGAGTCTGTGAGAAAAGAAGATAGAGAGAAAGAGCTTTTAGACTCTCCTTTAAGAGCTTCCGCTGCTACTTTGCAACCAACCTTTCCTATAGAACCTCCCTTAGAGGATTACTCTTTTACGTATGATTTGAGCTTCTCTTCTGCCCTTAAAGCTTCTCCTCTTGCTAAAAAACTAGCCAAAGAAAAGGGATTAGAGCTCTCGGGGGTTAAAGGAAGCGGTCCTGATGGACGGGTGATGAGCCGCGATCTTAATTTAGCTGAGCCCTCCAGCCCCGTTACTTTCTCCCATCCTTCTGCCCCCACCCTTCCTCCAGGAAGCTATATAGAAGAGAAACTATCTCCCATGAGAAAAGCCATTGGAGAGAAGCTCCAAGCATCTAAAACCTTTATTCCCCACTTCTATATGCAGCAGGAGGTGGACTGTCACAACTTACATAATCTTCGAGAAGAGCTAAAAGCCACAGGTATTAAAATTACATTTAACGATTTTATCATTAGAGCTGTAGCGATTGCCCTCAAAAAACACCCTGTGATCAATAGCGGCTTTGATGCAAGTAAAAATGTGATGGTCCGCTTCCAAACAATCGATATAGCAATTGCTGTAAGTATAGAAGAAGGGCTCGTTACCCCTATCATCCGACATGCAGACTTTAAAAACTTAGGGCAGATTTCTGTTGAGGTGAAAGCCTTAGCTCATCTAGCCAAAGAGGGAAAACTAAAACCTGAGCAGTACCGGGGAGGCTCTTTTACCATTTCCAACCTTGGGATGTATGGGATCTCAGATTTTCAAGCAGTGATCAACCCTCCACAGGTTAGCATCCTTGCTGTAGGGAGTATTCGCGATTGTCCTGTAATAAAAGAAGGACAGGTTATGGCTGGCAAACAGCTTACCCTTTCTCTATCGAGTGATCACCGAGTAGTGGATGGGGCAGATGCTGCTAAGTTCCTTCAAACCTTAAAACAATACCTAGAGCATCCTGCCATCTTACTTCTTTAGTAACCTGGACCTTACGCATTTAAAACCATACTGCTATTTTAGAAGAGGTAAAAGGCCAAGCTCTTGACGAAGTGTTTGAACGTCTATAGGAAGATGACGGCTTTGATTTTGATTGCTCATTTCAAAGTCAAGTAGAAGAAACTCTAATCTTTCCCGACCTTCCGCTGTTTTTGCTGCTTGGCGTGGTGTTTTACCATTCAAAGCAGGAAGGGGAGTATCAAGCCAACTCTGATAGTGATTTTCGAGAAACGCTCGCATCACTTCTTTTTCCATAGCTGTTGGTTGAGAAGGCGCGGACAATTTCTTTTTCCTCACATTTTCTAAGTCAAGCGGCTTTCTATCCTCTTTCTCAAAAATAGCTTCAGGCAATCGCTTCTCTATTTCCTGCTGCATTTTCTTGGAACGCTCTATAGAGTTCACTTGGATAGTCAGCTTACTTCCTTTGATTTTTATATCTCCTAAAATTAGATCTGATGATCGATTTTTCAGCCAGGGGAACTCAATAGAATATAATTCCCCTTTTTTATGGAACCCTTCCTCTTCAAGAGCTTCTTCCGGATCTTCTCCCTTGCATAGAGAAATGAGCTGATCAAAAGCCATTTTGGGAGAGCAAGTCAGTTTGTAATGAAGAGTGCAGAGGATAATAGAATGACCATCACTATTTCTCATCTCAGGGAGCTGGTAGGCAGATGCAGACCATAGGAAGTAAGCTTCTCTCAGGTCATTATCATATTTTAAAAGCGTAGTAGGAGTCAGGGTCTTTTCTTGTGCCAAAATATCTTTTTTTAGATCTAAAATTTCCATGGCATATCGCAATGGTAAAGGAGTAGTGCCAAATCCAATTTGGATGGCTTGATCTCCACAAGATATCAACCTTGCGAAAACAACCCTCCCCTTGAATTCTAAAACCGCTCCTGCTGTTTCTTTAATAGTAGCAGTTCTTTCTAGCAGCAGATCTTTCAATATTATTCGTCGAGAAGGAATGACATCTTCTACAAGGAAAAAACTAAAAGGGCTTCGATCAATTACAGAGAGAAATAGTTCATAGTCTTTAAGCCCCTTTTCTTGAAGATACAGGTCTGCCAATGTCATGTTGGATCCTAGATCTTTCCATTGTTCAGAGTAATCAAAAGGAATCCATCGAAAAATGAACCATCCAGGGAAGAGATGTTTGCCATCGGGAGAGTCTCTTTCTACATCCATATCCAAGCAAAAGTTGTCCCATCCATCAGCGATGATTTCTGGGCCCCACTTTTCTGAAGCAAAGGCAAAAGCGCCTTCCCATAGTTTTCCTTCCATCTGCCGAAGTTTTTGCCATTCTCTATCAGCTTCTATGGGAGGAATATTAACAGCTTTAGCTAAGCAGCAGTGTTTAAATTTCTTTTGACTGCCACAGGGACAAGGATCATTTCTTTGTGTTTTTTGCATAACAACACATCTATCTCTTCACCAAAAAATTTTAGATCTCTTGAAATTTAAATCAAAGTTTTTTTTCACTTCTCAATCAGATTTGCATCGTTTGTCTGAATTTTTTCTTTTTTTAACTCAGTTGCAAGAAAAAATAAGTAAGCTCTACAATATTAAAAACAAAATCTTACAAGGAGATAGATATGTCTAGAATTTATTCTTGTACTAACCAAACAGATAGTCATTACTGGATAAAAACAAACCAGGAGTTAATCCAGAAGCATCCTGCTTGGCATGAGGATATCGATGCTCCTCAGGCTGAAGCTCTTTTAACAGGGAAAGCCCCTTTTACCTATTTGCTGCGGAAAGGGGATAAGGAAAGGGCCTATTTTATCACTTTTGTAAAAGAAGATTACACTGTATACCATCAGTCTTTTACCTTAGAGCATGATTCCAAGGGTTGGTACTACAAAAATGGAATTGTAACTGGGCCTATAGAAACAGTAGAAGAGTTAATTCCAAAGATTATGCATTGCGATCCTAAGGAATGCATTGTTTTAAGCTAATCTCGAATATAAGAGCAATACTTTTGAGTAGATCTGCAATTCTAGGTTCTACTTTGAAGGAAAGCTTTAAAATTGTGATATAGCTTTCCTTTCTCTTTTTATTGTCTCTAAGAAAAGAAAGCGAGTTTACGTTTCAAAATAAGCCCATTTGAAGTTGACCAGAACGGAAAGGGATTTGATTCTAAGTTTTCTTTTTTTCAGGGCTGGGCTTGTGGTTGAGGAAATGGGGCTAACTGGCACTTCATCTAGCAAAATAGTTTCTGCTTCTAGATAGTATCGTTCTCTTTTTTGAGAGTCAAGTTCTCTTTCTGCAAGATGGAGTATCTCTTGGTATTTTCCATTCTCCCACTTCGCCAAATTCATAGGTTCTTTGGCCTCTTTAAATGCATTTAAAGTATACATGGGATCATTTACAGGCTTGGCAATGCATGGGATAGCAAAAGCATTTTCCCAGTATTTTTTAATCAGCTCAATAAGCTGGTTTCCCATACTTCCTGTTAGATAAAAGAGATCAATAGAGGGAAATGTTTCTTTAGAAAGAGACAACTCTTTTAAGGCTTCCATAAAAAGAATTTTTGCTTTTTGCAAGTCGAAATGCAATAAGGGGGAATCCTTTATAAAACTATGTTCCTTTGGAAGAGGGCTAAAGGCTGGGAAAATGTTAAGTAAAGAGGCGACCTCTTCTCTGTCAATGGCCATGGAAAAGGCTTGCCGCATTTTTTTATTGTTGAAGGGAGACTTTTTACAATTAAAAGTGCACCACCATATTCCTTTATTCAAAAAACTAATTGGTTCATCTTTTTTGTCAGGGATGAAAAGAGGATCCCATGTGGTTAGGGGAAGCCCTACCATATGAGTAGTGTTTTTTTCAAACAGTTCAAAAGCTTGATAACGACTCATCTTTGCAATGTTGACTTGATCTAGCTTAATCTGCTTTTCATCCCAATAAAGGGGATTCTTACTCAGCTCATAGCCTTCGTTGGGTTTGTTTTTAATGAGTTGGAAAGCCCCATTGCAAACGTAAGCACTTCCCTCTTCAAGGGGCCAATTAGGATGAAGTTGATCAACTAAACGGGAGACAGGAGAATAAATCGTATGAGCTGTCAGTTCAAGAAAGTAAGGAGTAGGGCATCTAAGTTCCACCTTCAGAGTCATCTCATCTAAGGCATGTATTCCAATCTTATCAGGGGGCATTGTGCCATTTTTGGCAAGTTCAGCATTTTTGATCGGATAAAAAAGATAAGCAAAAGGGGTCTTAAAATCGGGAGAAAGAACTTTTTTCCAGGCATATTCAAAGTCAAAAGCGGTCACTAGGGAACCATTAGACCAACGAGCGTGGCGTAATGTAAACACGTAAGTTTTAAGGTCAGGAGAAATTTCAACAGATTTGGCTATGCCACACTCGATCTTTCCTTCTCTATCTTCCCTCATCAGTCCTTCTGAAAGCATTTTTAGAAGAATAGAAGAAATTTGATCTCCTCCAATGCGAGGGTCTAAGGAAACAACAGAATATTCTAATCCTAATTTTAAAACCCTTTGACTTTCTATTTTGAGCTTCCAACTTGCAAGTGCTTTAGTTATAGCTTTTTTAAGCTCCTCTTGGATAGTAGAGGAAAGATTTGTAAGGAGATATCCCAAAAAGGTGCTATTTTGCAGATGGAGGGTAGAGGACACAATTTGAGAATGGCTAAAACCAAACTTAAGTAAAGTCTGTTCTAGATTTTTTTTAAAATGATCATCGGGAAGGCGCATCATGAAAAAGAGCTGTCCTTCCTTTTGCTCAAATTGGCAGAAGTAATCAGAAGTTTTTGTGATTTCAAAGTGTATCGCTTCCAGCAGGAGCTTGAAGAGAGTTTCTATGGTTTCTACAGACAAGTAGGTTTGTGCTTCAATGGGCTCTAGCGAATGGAAAAAATCTTCTAAAAGATCGGGGTTTTGCAAAGAGAGGTCGGGAAAAGCTTCCATAAGGGAGGTAAGCCTTTCTCGTTGTTTTAATATAAGTCCTCCGTTGTAGTCTCTAAACTCTCCTACCGCTTCGAATAATAGATTGCCGATTTTTTGACGGGCTAGATAAAAATTGATCGATAGATCTGAGCGGAGCAGAGAAGGATCTTTAGGCAGATGTATCCTAAAAACATTCGCTTCAATCGGATGTTTCTTCTTAAGGTATTGGACAATTTGGCTCCTTTCCGGGAAAAAGGTAAAAGAACCTCGGATTTTGGCAAATAACTCTGCAAGGCTTGGCGCTTCTTTTTTACAGACACGTACCAAAATAATGGTAAAGATCGCCTCCTGAGGGGTTTGCCTATCCAGAAGAATCATCACCTCAGGAAGGTCTGAGACGTGGTGAATTTCACGACTTAAGGTAAGGATATTTTTCAAAACCTCCTCCTCATTGCGCGTCATAAAAATGCGGGGAATTAATTGCTCCACGCAAAGCTCAATCTCTTGTTTTAGAAGAGCTTTTAGCCTTTTGATCTCTTCAGAAGTGAAGGGAAGACCGCTTTTTTTATCCACCTCAAAGTAGAGGGTTTTAATAGAGCTTTGGGAAGTTTGAAACATGTAGGTAGATCCCTTAACAAGCTGCACTTCGGAGATGAATTTTTTAATTCTTAAGAGAATGTGTTCTTCATCAAAGGCTTCATATTTATTTTTCAAATGAGCATGTGCTAAAATGCCAAGGACAGGTTTAGACCCAAAGGTAAAGTAGAGAGAAAAAGGACTCAGACGGATATCGTAGGGGCTTTTTAAATGAAGAAAGGAGAGTTTCTTCCTTGCTAAGGCAATGGAATAAGAAAGCTTGGCAAGATGTTGAGGAGTGCGTTGCTGGATAAAATCTTCTTCTAGGAGTGCGGCGATCCGGTCTAGCTCTCTAAAGACTGAAACGTCGACAAGATGAGGGAGTTTTAGATGGAGCGTTTCTAATACTTCCCTAGCAACGTCAAGTTTTACTTGAAGGGGGAACAGTTCTTGAGCCATCAGTTTATCACTCTGAAACTTTTTTTAGAAACGGTTATGAAAATCTTACAAAATTTTTATACGAGGGTCAACATCTTAATTTCACAAGCTATTTATCCTGCACTTCCAAAGGGAATTTTCGGGGAAAGGCTTTTCTAAATAAATCTTGACTAGAGTCTTTGGAGCGGGATAAATTAAGTAAATGTTTTAGGAGTGATAAAAGTGAATCGCTTAGAATCTTTGCAATTGTATCCTGTGCAATATCGCAAAGTTTTTTACTTCGGGGCTCCGACTGTATGTATTTTCTTCACTTTAGCAATTCTTATCAGTTATTTTAAACTTTCTTTTCAAGAAGCACAAAGTTATTGGTACATTCCTGCCCTTATAGGGGGCGCTTTTACCTGGTATGTCTATCACAATGTCATTTTTACTGAAGAGACCCAGGGCTCAGTTCAGACCAAGGAAGGTATGGAAGCAGATACAAAAACCCTAAAAGAAGAACTTGAGAAATCGAACCGATCCATAAAGCATATTGTGAAAGGATTGATGGGAGTTTTCGCGGTGACTATTCTCCTTCGTCCTCCCTTTTTCTGCGAAATAGGACAAATAACTGATCTCTCTGCAATGTGCTGCCTTTTTGCTGTTGGGTCTTACTTTCGTCAAGTTTTGCATGTTTATTCAAGGACACCTGGAGTTTCTAAGGAAGAAATTGAAGAGCGATTTGCTGAAAGAGGATTGTTTCAGATTCTTGCTTGGGCAAGT
>JACPWA010000035.1 GCA_016191565.1 Simkania negevensis
ATATTGACTTGTGGGAAGCTTCTAGAAAACACCGTAAGATCAAACCTCTTAAATCTTTCTCTCCTTCAGTCAGAAAAAGATCTACAATAAAAAATCGCTAGCGATATTCGTTTTAATTGTTATTTCTTAAGAGAAAGTTTTCCGAGTTCGATCAGACTTTCTTTGAGTTCCTGATTTTCAGCCTTGTCAAGAGCTCCATTTTCATGAAGCCATTCAATATAGCTTGAAGGGATTTCTTGAAGCGGTTTTCCTTTATGCTTTCCAAAAGGCATCTGCCGCATAATCCTTTTTTCACTCATCAGTTCAAGAATCATTTCCATAGTGAGATCATCAATCATTTGGGAAAAAATCTGATGCAAGATAATTACATCGTCGAGGGCGCGGTGAGCAGTATTGGCCTCTATGCCATGATACTCTCGGAGGTGCTGAAGGGAGTAACGGGGAAGATCAGGGCGGAATTTTTTTACAAAACGGAGCGAGTCAATTGTTCTCCATTTGGGAAGGGTAAGTTCTGCGCGTAAAAATTCCTCTTTGAGAAAAGGATGGTCAAAGGCGTCATTATTATGAGCAATCAGAACCACTTCACCTACGCAAAACTCAGCAAACTTAAGGCCTACCTCTTTAAAGCTAGGAGCCTCTTTGACCATCTCGTCAGTGATCTGATGAATAGCGCTTGCCTCCTTAGGGATCGGGCAGCCAGGGTGGATGAGAGAATGGAATGTTTTGTTTTCCTTTGGGTCGAAAGCAGCGATTTCTACAATCCGATCCTTATCGGGGCGGATCCCTGTGGTCTCTGTATCGTAATAGATGGGTCTTTTGGCCATGATGTTTCCTTTAAAGGCTGAGGATAATCATCTTTGTCAATTTAATCAATTATTACAGAGCACTCCCTAACCTTTCGATTAAAAAATTGTTAGAAGATAAAAAAAGACTCGACTATAATGCGTAGCTTATAAAACTTAACCTCTAAAGGAATTTCATAGTCGTGAAAAAATTTTATCTCCTTTTAGTCCTATCTGCTCTCTATTTATCTGGATGCTATCAGGTTTCTTCTGATGGAGACCATGTAAAGCTGATGCCTGAGACAAATAACCCCAAATATCTTCCTGCTAAACAGCCTATGCAGCCTATGACAGCGATGCCCTACTAGTGCTCTGTAACAGAAAATTTAGATACAATTTTTA
>JACPWA010000088.1 GCA_016191565.1 Simkania negevensis
ATTTTTAAAATTTTATGATCATCAATATGTGAACTACCGTAAATAATCAATTTTTGGACCGTGTGGACTAAAAAACATTTTGCCTTAGGGTTATGGTAAAGACTCCTGAAGATCTTCCCGCTCTTTTACAAAAAATACGCTCTTTTCCCGCAGAAGTTTTTAAAATTGCTACTCGAGCAAATTCCTCTCTTGATGCTCTTCGTATGCTTATATTCATAAAAGAGGTTGAGCTTCCTTGCGTTGGTCTTTGTATGGGAAAACTAGGAGAACTTACTCGGATTGCCGCTCCCCTTACTAAAGGAATATGGACTTATGCACCTCTCTATCCTAACGAAGAGCTTGCAGGTAAGATCACGGCAGAACGTCTCCACACTATTTATCACTACCCTTCCTTGAACCAAAAGACAGCTTTTTATGCACTTCTAGGTAATCCGTTAGATAGCAGCAGGGGAGAGATAGTTTACAATCAGGCCTTTCAAGTTGCTAACAAAAATGCCCTTTATTGCAAGATTCCTCTACATAAGAAAGAACTTTCTAGCTTTTTTTCCTTAAGCCAAAAGCTGCCCTTTTCTGGATTTAGCATCACCATGCCTTTAAAAGAGGCGATCCTTCCCTTTATTGATTATTGTGAAGAAAGGGCAAAAAAGATCGGTGCGATCAACACATTAGTAAGCGAAGGGAGGAAATGGAGAGGAGCAAATACTGATGGGATTGGTGCTTTAAGAGCTATAAAAGAAAAACTGCGAGTTAAAGGTAAGCGAGTGGCTCTTATTGGCTGTGGGGGAGTTGCTAGAGCGATTGCCTATGAACTAACAAAAGAGGAGATAGCTCTCGTTATTTCCCATAGAGATCAAAAAAAAGCTGAGCTATTTGCAGCCGACTTTAATTGTTCTACTTTGTCACTAAAAGAAATCGAAAATACCCTTTCCTCTTTTGATCTTCTTATCAATGCTACTCCTTTAGGCATGGCTCCCTATTTGAAAGAGAGTCCGATTGATCCTAAATTTCTCTTTTCTAATCTTACCGTCTTTGACGTCGTGTCACAACCTGAGGAAACTTTTCTTTTGCGGGAGGCAAGGAAAAGGGGATGCAAAACAATTTCTGGATCAAAAATGTACGAATACCAAGCTATAGGCCAAAGGGAAAGGTGGTTCAGGAACTAAATAACACGAGCTCGGCTTTAAAGTTGTTAAAAACATTTTTAGTCACAGTGCGCCACGAAGCGCATATTAACTAGTCGCTGAAAGAGCGATCAGGAAAGAGGTACCTGCCTCATCCTGTACCAAGTCTTGAAAACATGAAG
>JACPWA010000092.1 GCA_016191565.1 Simkania negevensis
AAGCGACGCTCATTTTAAGGCAAGAGTCTGTAAAAGATATTGGCTTTATCTATCAGATCAAGGAAGAGGAAGTTAAACAAAGGCGAGATGAATTTGAGCAGCTCCTTATCAAAGATCAAACTTGGCGCACCTTTCTTCCAAATAGCACCTTTGAAGATTTGTCCAATGAAGCAGATAGGGTAGCAGACTATTTAGGGAAGGCTCGCTTTACGGACCCTCGCACTTATGAGAGGCTTTCTACCTTGCAGCTCCTTCTTCCTTACATCTACCTTCTTTCTCCTTCCTTCCAGGATGAAAAGGGCTCTTTTGCCACCAGTTTTTGGGCAAATCTCCGGATGGCGCTTTCTCATCATTCTAGGAAAAGAGAGGGAGAGCTGCTTTATATTACGGAACATTTTCAGGGGGGGACATGGGGATTCTCTCAAGACTCCTCTCTACAAAATGAGCTCAAGCAGAAAGTAGAAAAAAGTGTTCCTATGAAATGTAGCACGATTCAGGCTGGAAAACGCATTGTGAATCAAGGAGAGAAAATCACTGCAAAACATGTGGTGATGCTTAAGGCGATGAAAAAAGCGCTTACAGATCATCGGAGGCTTTGGGATCCCCTTCCGATTTTAAGTAGCCTGATCTTTGCTACGATCATCACTCTACTAGGATTTTTTTATCTTTACGTTTATCAAAAAAAACTTCTTCATTCCGTTTCTAAGCTTGCCCTTTATGCTACCATTATTGTTTTAACTTTGATCCTATCGAAAATCACCGAATATTTTCTTCTTCATAGCTCTGTGGCCCTTTTAGAAGCTGTACGTTACCCTCTCTACCTCCCTTTTGCAGCGATCTTGATCTGCGTTCTACTCAATGCGGAGATCGCTCTTTTCTCAGTCTGTTTTCTTACAGTAATCTTAGGGTTTTCTCTTGCTGTAGATCCTAGCCGTTTTATTACGAGCAATCTTTTAACAGGGGTGCTTGCTATTTTAGCTTCTCGCAAAGTTAGCAAGAGGAAGGAGGTCTTTACGGTCTGCGCTAAGATATGGTTTGCCTCGATTCCGATTTTTTTCGTTTATAATTTTATCCAAAATATCTTTTGGAATTTTACGACCCTTTCTGATCTTACCACCTCTTTTTCCTTTTTAGCCCTGACCTCTATCCTTGTTGTTGGTCTTCTTCCTGTCTTCGAATCGCTTTTTCATGTGATGACCGATATTACTTTGATGGAATATATGGACCCTAGCAATGAACTTTTAAAAAGACTTGCTATTGAGGCTCCAGGAACCTATCACCATTCCCTTATTGTAGGAACGATTGCTGAAGCAGCAGCCAAAATTATCGGTGCCAATGGGCTTCTCTGCCGTGTTGCTACTCTTTACCACGATGTAGGAAAACTCTTTAATCCTCACTATTTTACAGAAAATCAACTAGGGGGATTTAATATCCACCAATTGCTTACTCCTCTTGAATCGGCTCAGGTGATCATAGCTCATGTTCCTGAAGGAGAAGTGCTTGCAAAAAGATTCGGACTCCCACAGTCTTTTATTGATATCATTAGGGAGCACCATGGCACCACCCTCGTCTATTATTTCTACTCTAAACAGGTAGAGCAATTGGGAGGGGACCCAGATGCAGTCAATGAAAAAGAGTTCCGCTATGGAGGCCCTAAACCTCATTCTAAAGAATCAGCCATCATTATGATGGCTGATAGCGCAGAAGCAGCTTCCCGCTCTTTGGAGGACCCTAACGAGGAGTCGATTGCAGAGCTTGTCCAACGACTGCTTGCAGAAAAGCTTGAGGATGGGCAGTTTGATGAATGTCAGCTCACCTTTGAGGAGTTTGGTAAGATCAAGCAGTCGATTATCAAGTCGATCACTTTCGCGTTGCATATTCGGATTAACTATCCAGTTAAAAAGTCTTAACTTATTTACTATTAAGTACATATGTTATAATACTAGATAAATAAGTATTAATTAATTTATTATTTTGAAATAAAACAATATTGATGTATAATTGATATTATATAAGTAAATTAAAAATAAATAATAAGAGGTAATAACTATGTCAGCCTATTTTGATGCCGCAATAAGTGGCTTAACACCAAAATGTCCCGTAAACACTCCAAAAGCCCCTGCGTCCTCTAGCTTAAGGCCACAGTCGGGATCTACGTCATCTTCTACTTCTTTACAAGGTCGCGTTACAGAAAAAGGAGGAGCCTTTGATAGCATTATTTCTGCTATTTGTCGTTTAATTGCCTGGATATGGCCAAGTAGCGTCTCTACTCAGACAAGTAGTGCTTCTTCCCCAAGTAAGCTCCTAGCTTCTTTTGAAAAACCCTATACACATACTTTTGAAGCTGGTAGTGACCAAGAGGTCATGCAAGATAGTCAAGGTCAACCACTGATGAGAAGTGTGTTTAGTAAGAAGGAGGGTCAAGAAACGGAAACTACTCTCGGTCGGTTTAGGCAAGATGTTCTTGGTCAAGGGACGTCTTATACACTTTCTTTTAATGATCAGAATGTTAAGGACTCTTCTACAGTAAAAAAAGCACAAGAGGATTTAGAAACGCTAGTGAAACAAATGGAAAAGGATGCTATCGATGAAATGCCGTTTACACCAACAAAACGAGAGCAGTTGAAGGAAAGCGAAAATCCAGTACAAGCTCTGAGAGATTTTGCAGACAGTATTAAAGATGGATTTAATTTTGAGCAAACGGAAGAACAAGCTCTTGCAGTTATAGATACTTTTCCTGAGCTTACAGAAAAGTATCGCGAAAAGTTGAAAGAGCAGATTAAAGAGCAGTTTAGACAACATCCTCCTGCTACAAAGATGCTTGCTACAAAGAAAGAACAAGACAAACAAGAGGGAATTGATGCGAGCAGAGAAACTGGGCTTCGAGGCTTAATTGACTTTGATGACCAGCTTCAGCAGGCGGTACAAAAAAATACAGAAGGACAAGCAGAACAAGCTAGACTTGAGAAAGTACTTCCAACAGCAATCTGTACTGCACTTCAAACATGGGCTGGGTACAAAGAAGGGGAAGAAATAGGTCCCGTTTCTTATGCAGACCCTTACTATGTAGCTCAGGCTATCCTCTCTGAAGAAATTCGTGGCATCAACTTCAGCCAGAAAGAAATAGAATTAGGAGCTTCGAGTTCTGCGTATGACGTGGCTATTAAAAGAGGTACCCATAAAGTAAACTTACACAGGCAAAATGACGTTCCTGTCATTAAAACGATAAGCGAGGTAAACGTTGAAGAAACTGGATCGGGAGAGGTAGTGAAAAAGTACCGAGTAGAAGAAGAATATACCATTACGAAAGGTGCAGAAGGAGAGCCTTGCAAAGTAGCTTATTCTAGAAGCATGACTCCTATTGCAGAGTAATACTAAATGTAAGAAATAAAATGACTAAAGTGGATCGTCTAATATGTCATCTTTGAAAGATCTTTTCTCGCTAATGTTTAAAAACATAAGCTTTGAAAAGATCTCTCAAACTTGTCACGTTATTCGAGCCACTTTAGTCATTTTATTTCTTATATTTAGTATAAAATTTCCCCTCAATTCTTTCTAAGAGCCTGTTCTATCGAAGAATGGGCTTTTAGATTTTTTAGAGAAACTGTTCTTTTAGCTTTTCTAGCATTAGATCCAGTTTTTTTTCACACTCCTTCATCGTTACATCGATTGCATCTGTAACATTTTTGCGCACCATCCCATAGATTTTAATTTTTGGTTCTGTTCCAGAAGGGCGGATCACAAATTTGCTCTCATCTTCAAGGAGAAGGAGAAGGACATCAGAGCGGGGAAGAGTGAGCTCTCCCTTTTCTTCTGTAAGAAGGTTCTGCTCGATTCCTGTTTGATAATCCTTGATTACTACCACCTTCTTATTGCAGATCTCTTTAGGAGGGGTTTTGCGTAAAACGGTCATGAGCATTTTCATTGTCCCCATCGCTGAAACGCCGCCATCAAAGGAGAGAGAAAGCTGCTTTTCATGAAAAAGCCCATACTGGAAATAGATCTGATGGAGGAGATCAATCAGAGTTTTTCCTTCGAGTTTTTGCTCAAGGGCTATTTCAGAAAGAAGGCAGGCAGAGATAATCGCATCTTTATCGCGCGAGTGAGTTCCATAGAGAAATCCATAGGATTCCTCGGCGCCAAAAAGGAAGTGATAGCCCGTAGGACTCACTTCCCATTCATGGATTTTCTCTCCGATATATTTAAATCCGGTAAGCACTTTAAAGCAGGGGATGTGGAAGGAGGAGGCAATTAGGCTAAAAAGGTCAGTGGTCACAATAGTGGTAATACAAGCAGAATGAGTGGGGCAAAGGATGGATTCACCACGGATTCCACGGAGGGCACGGATAGGTGACTTACAGAAGGGAAGGAAGGCAACGGAGATGAGACTGGATGAACACGATGGGAAGGACAGGATGACAGGATTTACAGGATGGGAGGGGCAAGTGGGCCAATAAAACGACCCATATTCACTCGAAGTCCGCATCATCCATAAGTCCGCAGAGGTTTCCTTCTGTGAAAGGAGGCCATGTTCCGCTCTCGATTTTCTTTGACCTTGGCCCCGGAAATGAGTACCACAGTCCCGTTCGACAACTGACATGCGAATCTGTTCCGATAACTCGATGCTGATATGACCACCACCGTTTTACCCCGGCGCGACTTTCTCACCCTGAGCACCGCCGCCCTGCTCCTCGCCACTCTCAGCGGCGTGCCCACTCCACTCCAAGAGACGAGCTACGCGGGCGGCGCGGTGCCGCCAGACGATGGCAAGCTCCGGATCATCTGCTTCGGCGCACATCCGGACGATTGTGAGATCCAAGCAGGCGGGACGGCGGCCCTTTGGGCGGCCAAAGGACATCACGTCAAATTCGTCTCCATGACCAATGGGGATATTGGCCATTGGCGCGAGGCGGGAGGCCCACTGGCGTTGCGCCGCAAGAGTGAGGTCGAAGCGGCCGCCAAACTCCTGGGCATCACCACCGAGGTTCTGGACATCCATG
>JACPWA010000089.1 GCA_016191565.1 Simkania negevensis
GAGGTCCATACGATCCAAGGTCTAGAACCTAAACCTTTTCAAAAGGCATCCCACCCCAAACAGGGACCCCGTAGTGGACCCCGAAACAGGAAAGCCCCCTTCCCTTCCAAAAGAGGTCCTAATAGACCTTTTAGGAACAAGTCCCGCTTTTCTAAACCGCGCTTTAGAGCAGATTAAATAGATTATTTAAAATAAAAAACCTCTTTTTATATAACATTTGTTAATAAAAAGAGGTTTTTTTATGTCCACAATGAAGCCGCAAGGCAGATCAAACCTACTGGGTGATCTCCTTGGAGATTCGGCTCCAACTCTGAAACTCTTCAGAAATCGACCTCTTGAGTTCTTTCATTCGGTGGCTGAGATCTTGCAAGAGTTCCCGATTGGGGGTTTCTTGTATCTTACAATTCTTATATTCCTGCGCCAAACGGTAGAAATCGGAAAAGCGGTTCAATATATTTTTTGCTCCACTTTCGATCTTCTCTTCCAAAATAGTCCGATTTGTAGAGATATATTTCTTGACCATCTCCATTAATTCATTCTTCCGCTCCAAAACGATCCTCTCTTGGATCCGGATATGACTTACCCTGCGCAGTCCTTGGGCTAGTCCCAATTTAGATAAGGTCCAGATGAGCCACTTGGTCGGATCGAAATGATACCATCTAACCCCGTTTCGGTAGTCGTTGGCGAAGGTGTGGTGGTAATTGTGGTATCCCTCTCCAAAAGTGAAGATCGACATCAGATAATTATCGACAGCTGAATGCTCCTGGCTAAAGGATTTGCTACCCCATGTGTGTGCCAAAGAGTTGATAAACCAGGTGAAGTGGTGGAGGATAAACAAGCGGACTCCCCAAATAAAGACAAAGGAAGTCAAATAATCATTGATCAAATAACCCACAAAGAGGAAAACGATCGAATTGGTAAAGAGCATCAAAATACCGTAATAGCGATGCTGAAATGTCAACAAAGGGTTTTTGCAAAGGTCTGCCACTACTTTCGTATCGATTGGCTCAGAACGGTAGAACATCCAGTAGAGGTGGGCAAACATAAACCCTTTTTTAATCGAATAGGGGTCCCGGTCGGTATCGACATAAGCGTGGTGCTTGCGATGGTCATACGACCACTTGAGAGCGCTTCCTTGGGTTGCTATCGTCGCAAAAAACAAAAGAACCCCTTCTACCCATCGATTCGTCTTATAGCTCAAGTGGGAATAAAGCCTGTGATACCCTGCTGTAACGCTCATCCCCGAAATATAGACCAGGGCGATCGTTGTTACCCAAACACCTACTGACGCAGAATGGTTGATAAAATAGATCGGTAATCCGATCAAAAGAGCCAAATGGTAGCCGAGGATAAAAGCGATAATCCCCCAATCATATTTAGATTTTTTTTTCACCTTTTTATCCCCCTCTTGTTTAAAATACACCATCCTAGCATATGTACCACCTTCCTTCAAATAATTAAAGATTTTTAATCACCTCCCATAAAGAGAAAAAGGGGTTGGTTAGCTCGACTTTGCAACTTTTTAGGGCTGAAGGACTCGAGATATTTGCCCTTGGAGCGATTTATTTAAACGGGAAGGGGTTAAAAA
>JACPWA010000090.1 GCA_016191565.1 Simkania negevensis
CCGATGAGATTAGCGCACATCTCATTGGAAAGATGCCCTTGTCGACCCAGTACCCTTTGTTTATAAATGGCAGGGCGAGAAGAAGCATAGACCATCGAAGGCTCATGATTTGATTCGATATAGAGAAGATCACACTTTCGCAACTTTGCACTCACCAGACTTGTGACAAATCCCAGATCAGTGCATACCCCGATTTTGAGTTTTTCTAGCTGAAAGGTGAAAGCAACAGGGTCAAGGGTATCATGTTGTACGCTAAATGGAGAAACTTCAATATCTCCAAATTCAAAGCTCTCCCCTGTTGAAAAGATCTTAAAACGGGGCAAGGTTTTGAGTTGTGAGTGAAGCCCTTTGGCTGTTTCTGCGTTAGCAAAAACCGGAATCTCCATTTTTTCTGCAAGCAGACTAAGACCATTAATATGATCACTATGCTCATGGGTGATTAAGATCGCATCAATCTCTGAAAGTTGCACTCCAATGGAGGATAGCCTTTCCTTGATTGCCTTAAAGCTGATCCCTGCATCAATTAGGATCTTAGTCCGCCCTGTTCCCAAGTAAAGACAATTCCCCTTCGATCCTGAAGCAAGTGGACAAAAGCCGCGCATGTTCTCTCTCTGTTTTGCAACGCTTCTACCATTTTTAAATAATCTATTCAACGAAAAGATCTTCTAAGATCTATCTTAAAACACTTGAAACATCGAAAAATAACAGGATAAAAAGCAATTAATATACTAGATCATTCAAATTAAATAGAAATTAAGTTTGACAATATCTTTTACTATTTCTATAGATACAAAGAAGTAACTAAGGAATAGAATGGGATCAGGAGAGAAAATCATCACCGATATCGACGCTACGTTAGATCAGCTCCTTGAGAATCAAAAGATTCTCAACAGGATTTCCGCAAGTTCTCATTTAGATCAGGAGCTGAGTGCTCTGCACAAAATGCAAGAGAGCCTCCTTGCCCATCTCCTTTACCTCGATAGCTACCTTAAAGAAAAAAAAGAGAAAAAGATCTCTTCTTCCACTGTGCACGAAAAGCTCCTCCTTTTTGGAAAAATGAGCCATAAGCTTGTTCGTGAGATAGAGGAGAGTTATATCCCTCGAAAAAAAGGGATAATCAAAAGCGGGAGATCTTACTTGAGAAAGCGGAAGCCTTTAAAGACTGCTAATAGTTTACCAGCTCGATAATGGCCTGTTCGATCTCCTCTTTCTGAGGAAGAACAGCATTTTCTAGCTCTTTGCAGTAAGGAACACAGGTATTTTTCCCTCCCACTCGCTTCATGGGCGCATCTAGATAGGAAAACCCTTTCTCAGCGACCTGGGCAGCAATCTCAGCACCAAATCCGCAGAAAAGGGGCGCTTCATGAAGAATGAGAAGCTTAGCTGTTTTTTTGATTGAGGTAAGCACCGTTTCAAAATCAAAAGGAACAATCGTGCGTAGATCGATGATCTCTACATGTATCCCTTGACTGGCAAGTTTTTGAGCAATTTCATAGCTCATTACCACCATCATCCCCCAGCATACTATAGTAAGATCGCTCCCTTCTTTTACTACTTTTGCTTTTCCAAAAGGGAGTAGTTCATCTGCTGTAGGCTCTATCTGCGCACAAAATACCCTTTGACGGTAAAGCGCCTTGTGCTCCAAAAACATCACTGGATTTGGATCGCGGATGGCGGTTTTTAGTAGCCTCTTAGCATCAGCAGCATTACTGGGAATAACTACCTTGAGCCCTGGTTGGTGCGCGAGAAATGCCTCAATACTTTGCGAATGGTAAGGGCCCCCTTGAATATAGCCCCCATAGGGAGTGCGAATGACCACAGGACAGTTCCACTCTCCATTCGAGCGATAATGATAGGTGGCAAGTTCGTTGAAGAGCTGGTTAACTCCCGTCCAAAGATAGTCGGCAAATTGCACTTCTGCCACCACCTTATATCCTCCATAAAGAGAAAGGCCTAGGGCAGTTCCTATAATCGTTGACTCAGCAAGTGGAGTATTAAAACAGCGATCTTTCCCATGCTTTTCAGTGAGCCCTCTTGTGATGCCAAACACTCCTCCTTTACCATGCGCTACATCCTGTCCAAATACTACTACTTTTGGATCTCTAGCCATCTCTTCATCAAGAGCATGATTGATGGCATCCATCATCACAATGCTCTCTCCAACTTTCTTAGGGCAACTTTTTCTTTCTATAATCTCCTCTCCCTTCTTGAAGAGATGATCTAATACAGTTTCTTTTTTGGGGAAAGGGCGGGCATCTGCTTTTTTCGCTGCCTCCTCTACTGCCTCTTTTACCTCTTTCTTTAGTTCTTCGATTTCTACGGAAGTGATCAGCTCCATATCAAGGAGCCATTTTTCAAAGCGGGGAAGGGGATCGCGCAAAAGATCTTTTTTGAGATCCTCCTCCTCTCGATATTTTTTAGGGTCATCGCTACTGCTATGAGGAGAAAGGCGAGGAACTTTTGCTACAATCAGGCTAGGTCCTAGCCTCCTGCGCCCCCTTTTTACCGCTATCTCTAATGCTCTTGCCGCATCGGGATAATCGGTCCCATCCACTTCAAAGAGGGCAAGATCCTGATATCCTTCTGCCATTTGGATGATCGACTCCCCTGAGGTCTGTTCTTTAGCAGGAACTGAAATCGCCCAGCCATTGTCCTGAATCACAAAAATCACACTTAACTTATGAATCGAAGAGTAGTTGAGCGCTTCATGAAAATCTCCCTGCGATGTCGCTCCATCTCCTGCAGAAACATAGACCACCTCATCAGAATCTGAAAGGGCCATCCCCTTCGCAATGCCAACCGCATGAAGAAACTGAGAGCCGACAACGCTTGACTGGCAAGGAATCTTAAGAGCCCTATGAGAAAAATGCTCCGGCATCATCCTCCCTCCTGAATGATGGGAGACCTCCCTTGCTAAAAAAGCAGCTAACATTTCTTCTAAAGTGCATCCAAGCCCTAAAGCAAAAGCGCGGTCTCTGTAATAGGGAAGTCCCCAGTCTTTACCTGGGATAAGGGAAAGGGCACTCAAAGCTCCAATCAGCTCATGGCCAGAGATGTTTAAATGAAAAGTAGCTCCCTTATTTTGCCGCACGAGTTTCATCATCTTCTCGTCTAAAAAACGGGACTGATAGACTACTTTCAACGTCTGGAGACATTTTTCTTTTACCTGTAGGAAAGAGAGATCTTGCTGGCTAAGGAAAAGATCATTCGAAAGGATCTGCTCTGCCTTATTACTTTCCATAATCTCCTTATTTTTTCTTCTTTGGCGTCTCTTTCTTCTTGATTACACTCACCTGTTTGATGCCTGCTGCTTGTTTATTTTTAATCAGCTTTTGAATCTCCTCTTCTCCCGAAGCAATTTGTCCCTTTTTGCGAGGAAGAAGCCCCTTAGCAATCTCAGAAACTTTAGTTGGTTTTTCCTCCGCTATCGCAGGAGTTAATTCTACCTCTCTTTTACTGACTGCATCGATCAATTTTTGTTCCCCTTCCAGTCCTATCCCTTTGGCCATTTTCAGCCGATCAGAAAGATGGCGGAGTGACTCAAGCCGCTGTGATAGAGCCTCTAGCTTCGAATCGATTTTAACGCGAGAGCTTCCTCTAAGGCTAGCAATCAATTGTGCTTCCGTATCAAACTTTGCAGAGAAGCTGACTGTAGCTCCATACTCTGGCTTATACAAAAAGGGACGAATGAGAGGAGAAACTGTCTGGTAAACATCCACAGTCAGCTGCGGTTCTACCTCTACTTTGGCTGCCTGCTTTGGAGGACGTCCCCTCTTTGGCCTTGGATTTAGAGCTTCATTAGAATAGTAGTTCTTTGCCTTAGCAATAATCACTTGACGGGCAGAGAGAACTTCTTTGGAAGCTTTCTCCTCAAAAAGAGCATGTTTTACTTTCTCAAGAATAGGAGCAGGAAGGTCGAGATCCTCTTCAAAAACAAATTGTAATTCTTGATTTCTTAGCCACTCGATGATCCTAATGCGGGAACGCTCATGATAATATTGCTGCCATTTTTCCAACTCTGTCAAATGGTCATAGACAAATTCAAGAAAGTTCTCCCTCGCTTCTTTCGAAGTGATAATATCTAAAAGTTTTTCCTTGGTATCAATATCATATACTTTTTCATTGACAAAACCTTCCATGAATTTTTTTGTTTCATAAAAGGTCATCTTCGGAATCATCAAATAGCGTTCAGCTTCTTTTTTGAGCTCCTCTTGCAAAAGATCGAATTCCTCAAGGTTTTTATCCAAGTCGGCATAGATAATAAACCCTTCAATCTTATCGAGGTAAAAATCCCTCTCATCGTCAGACTTTGCAAACGCATCCATGAGACGATGAAAGCGCAAAATGAGGGGGTTTTTCCTCTCGGGGTACTTTTCTTTTGCCATAGAGTATTGTGAATTTAAATTTTAAATGTTTATGATAACTTGATATTTTTTTTTCAGTGCTACGCCTTATTACCTAAGGATATCAAGAAAAAATCTTCGATGCAAGGGAGAATCTTTCTCCCTCTTCCTAAGCAGATTGCAATTAAAATTTACATTTTAAAAAATGTTAATTGTTTCTTCCTTATTACGTAAGCTATGGCTATGATAGATTGAGTCTACTTAAAGGCAGCCACTTTGTACATATTCTCCCAAGTGCCACAATCCGCGTGTTTTCTTCCCACTGAACTGTCTCTTTTCCAACTTTAGCTTGTACATAGGTGGGAAGCTGCTCTAGTTCCTTATTTAAAAGAAATCCTAAAAGGCGCTCATGCACCTTAACATTATTCACACTTGTTTGAAATAAGCTCATAAAATGGGTAAAAGTAATCTCGTTAGTTTTCTGTCCTTGAAGTTTATAACGAACAATCTCCATTTCCTGCACTACACCGTAAAGAGTAAGAGTACAACCTCCCAAAGCAGTTGGAACCACAAGAAGTATTTTTCCCAGGGTGGAAATCTTCCAAGGAAGGCCTATCAATACATAGCACGCCCCTCCTGTAAAAGTAGTGAAAACAGCAAAGATAGCAGTAGCAAATTGAATCGTTTTCATCTCTTCAGTCCAACATGTGTCGAGGGCTGCTATTGAGACAGAGAGGGGCTTTGGTAGCTTTAGTTTTGTTTTTTTCTTGGCTACCTCTGCGCTCGGCAATGATGGAGGCGAACGTGTAAGAGATGTTATGGAAGATCTGTCTGACTCTTGTTCTTCTTTTCCTTCATCCTTTTTTTTCTCAACAGGCTTTGCTAAAACAGGCGGTTTAAGAAAGCAATCCGCCAGGCGATCCCCTACTCTTTGCATATAAAGGTTTATGGCGCTCATCTCTTCTCCTGTAGTTTTTCAACCTGTAGATAGGTACATTCAGCTTGCGAAAAAATAAATGTAATAGAAAGAAAAGAAAAAAGCAAAAAAATAGATTTAAACCTATACTTACCTGCACAACGATAACTTCATAAAAAGTCCCATTTTTTTAAGTTGTTTGGCTATACTTTTATTCTAAACCCCGCCTAAAGGAATACAAGCAGATGACAAATGTGCATGATCATTTTCAAGGAAAAGACCCTCTAGCCCACCTTATAGAAGCAAGGAAAAGGGGGATAGCAGCTACCGCCGAAACCCATGGCACGGAAGCGCCTGGCCACTTAGCTGCTCTATCAGACAGTGCCAAAGAAACTGCCCTTCTTTTAGCTGCTCTCTCGATTCTCCTCTACCCCTTTGCACTAGGTGTGCACACCACCTTTTTTCTTTTGTTTATCTTCTCCATCGGATGGCTTCTTTGGAAAATGGGGCGAAGCGCTCTTCTCGGCTGGGGCAGACTAGAGAGGTTCCATCGCTTAATTGAAGAGGAAAGATGGGAGATTGAGCACCATCGGCAACAAGAAAAAGAGGAGCTAAGAGCCATGTATGCAGCAAAAGGGTTTTCAGGAAAGCTTCTCGATCAGGTGGTCGATGTACTGATGGCTGATGAAAATCGCCTGTTGCAGGTGATGCTCGAAGAAGAGCTTGGTCTCTCCCTGGAAGTATTGGAGCATCCTCTCAAACAAGCGGTAGGAGCAGGAGTAGGAGTCTTTATGGTAGCCCTTCTTTCTCTCCCTTCTTTTTTCTTTTTTTCTTTTACTGGGCTTTATTTGATCACTGGGATACTGTTTCTCCTAGCCACAGTTATTCCAGCTAAGATAGAGGGAAATAATCTCCTAAAAACACTCGTATGGAATGGGGCTACTGCTCTTTTTACCCTTTTTGCCCTCTATTTTCTAACCCGTTTTTTGCTGTGAGAAACTATGGAAAGTAAAAAAACTCTCTATATCTTTGATGAGTTTTTCACTTCGGGAAAAGAAGAAAGTATCAGCCCTTTCCTCACCCAGGGCTCTCGAAAGTGGGCGAAATACCTCACCCTAAAAAGCTCTCTTTGCTCTGCGCTTTTCCTTTTAGGATCTTTCGCCAGCTCTTTTTTCTCGCATGATCTTTCTGCTTTTCTCCTTATTTTTGTCTATTTTATCTCAGGAACCCCTGCTCTTTTGAGTACAATCGAGGATCTTAAAGGGCTCGAAGTCAATATCGATGTACTCATGACGATGGCTGCCTTTCTCTCCTTTATCATTGGAGGAGAAATGGAGGGGGGGCTCCTTCTCGTTCTTTTTGCCTTTTCAGGTGCAATGGAAGAAGCGGTCACCAAAAAAACAAAGGGAGCCCTTTATCACTTAAAAGAGCTTTCCCCTTCCTTTGCAACGGTAATAGAAGAAGGGGCAGCCCCCTTTGAAAAATCGGTCGAAGAAATCGAGATCGGTACCCATCTTCTTATCAAAGTGGGAGAAGTAGTCCCTCTAGACGGAAAAGTAGTAGAAGGGGAAACCTCCCTTTCTCTTTCTCACCTCACAGGAGAGAGCCTTCCCGTCTTGAAAAAAAAAGGAGATGAGGTACAGGGAGGGAGCCGCACCCTTGATGGAACACTCATTGTTGAGGTAACGCGGAGAAAGCAAGACTCCACTTTGGCAAGGATCATAGAGCTTATCAACAAAGCGCAGGAGATGAAACCGCGTGTAGAGCAACTTCTCGACAGGTTTGGCAAGAGATATGCAACAACGATCATCTTCCTCTTTTTTTTCTTTGCTTTAAGCCTTCCCTTTTTCCTATCAACCCCCTTCTTTGGCATTGAAGGGTCGATCTACCGCTCCCTTGCTTTTTTAATCGCTGCCTCTCCTTGCGCTCTTATCATTGCCACCCCGACTGCCTATCTCAGTGCTATCTCTTCCTGCGCTAGAAAAGGAATCCTCCTTAAAGGGGGTATTACCCTAGATGCCCTTGCTAAATGTAAGCTCTTTGCCTTTGATAAAACAGGAACCTTAACCATGGGAAAACTCTCCTGCATAGAGACTATCTCCCTTTCTTCTCATCCCTCCTTCAGTATCTTCGATGCGATCTCTTGCGCTGTTTCTTTAGAAAAATACTCCACCCATCCGATCGCAGAGGCTATTCTCACATTAGGGAAAGAGAAAAACAGTCCCTTTCTACCCACCGAAGGATTTCAATCGATTGCAGGCTTGGGCCTTCAAGGACAAGTGAACCTAAAAGGGGAAAAAATGTGGACCTACATTGGGAACAAAAGCTTCATTCTTTCTAAATCAAGCGGAAAAAACCTCGACTTTGATCATAAGTCGCTTAAGAGCGATATGGCTACTTTTCTTTTAATCAAAGAGTCACTTTATGCATTTTACTTCGAAGATCAAGTGAGAAAAGAGGCCAAAAAAATGCTCTTTGACCTTAAAACAAAAAACAAGTTAGAAATCCTGATGCTCACTGGCGATCATCAAAAAAGCGCTGAAAAAGTAGGAAAAGAACTTGGAATTGAAAAGGTCTATGCAGAGCTCCGCCCTGAGCAAAAGCTAGAGCTGATTTCACATCTTTCTCTCCATGCACCGCTTGCCATGGTAGGGGATGGGATCAACGATGCCCCCGCTCTTGCTCGCGCCAGCGTGGGGATTTCGATGGGGCAAATTGGGAGCCGCAGTGCCATTGATGCTTCTGATATTGTTCTCCTTCACGATGATCTATCCTTAATCAGCACCCTGTATGAAAAGGCACAGAAAACTCTAACAATCGTTAGGGAAAATTTAAGCCTTGCCCTTGGAGTGATCTGTCTTGCCACCATTCCTGCTCTTCTCGGTCTTCTTCCCCTCTGGATAGCGGTCCTCCTGCATGAGGGAGGCACTGTTCTCGTTGGTCTTAATAGTCTCCGCCTTTTAAAAAAATAGTCAAACCCATAAGGTGAGCCTTATGGGAGAAATAAAGAGAAGCCAGCAAAGTCTGCACGCTTTGGAAAAAGCGACAGAGACTGAAAGTAAGCAGTTTAAAGAATATTATCTTTGGCTGCAATCGCATATGCCCCCCTCTTTTTTCGAAGAGGTGGATGAACAGCAGCTGATGCTGATCACCCACTACCTTATGGGCTTTCCTATGCAAGGCTATGTCTCTTATATTCAATTAAAAGAGGTGGCTTTTGCCCTGATACTCGATAGCCCTGACGTCGACCAAAGAATTCTGAAGTATTTCCTAAGTCAGGGAATCAAACACTACCAGACCTTTCTTTCTGATGCCCCTCCCCCTTTTCCTGGAATCAAAACCAAACTGCGGATTGCTGTTATTCTCTTCACCCTTCTTGAAGAAGAAGAAAACCTCCTTCTTTCCAAAGAGATGCAACAAGAGATCTATCAGAAAATTTATCAAATCCACTCTGCCATCACCTTTGAGAGCTTTCAAAAGCTTCTCTATACAATGAATCCCCGTTTTCTCCGCTCTCTTTCTACAGAGAGTTTGACGCATGCTCTTCTCCTCTACTATCGAACAATAGACCGCGATTACTGCCAATATGAGCTCATCCAAAACGAAAAATGGAAGGAAGAGAAAACCAATCCTTCCTCAATACAAATCCTTTTTGCTTGGAAAAACATCCCAAAATACCGCTTTCTCTACCGACTAGCAAAAATGCTCTCCCGCCACCAACTGGCTATCACCAAAATGAATGCCTCCTACGTGCAGCCCTATCAAAAAGGGGCTACTTTAATTATGTCTCTTTATCTTCATGGAGCAAAGGGACAAGCTGCTTGGGAAGAAGCAGATATCGATGATCTTTTAAAAGAACTTGTTACCCTCAAGTATTTTTCCGATGAGGATGAAATCGAACGGGTTTTTGTAACCCCTCTTCTTGTCAGAGGCAATATCGGCAACCTCCTCCGCTCTATGATCCACTTTATCCATCAGATCCTTGTTCCCTCCAATATCAATCTCTACACCCTCTCTAATATTGAAGAGGGACTCTGCCACCATCCAGAGCTTACCCTCCAAATCACTCATGCTTTTGAACTCAAATTCGATCCGAAAAAACACAACCTGCAAAGATTTGAAGAGGAAAAAAATAGAATTTTTTCTCTTATTCAGAAGTTAGACACAGGAGATGAGCTTAGCGACAATAGAAGAAAAAATATCTTAAAGCAGGCGCTCTTTTTTGCCGAGTTTACCCTCAAAACAAATTTCTATCGCCATAACAAAAGCGCTTTTTCCTTTCGCCTTGATCCCAAATACCTCGATACCCTTCCTTATAATAGGAGCGATTTTTTCCCAGAGCTTCCCTTTGCCATTTTCTTTGTTCAAGGAATGCATTTTATTAGTTTCCACATCCGCTTCCGAGATCTAGCAAGGGGAGGTCTTCGGACCATATTTCCTTACAAAATAGAAAAGATGAGCACCGAGAGAAATTTCATTTTCTCTGAATGTTACCAACTCGCCTATACACAACAGAAAAAAAATAAAGATATCCCTGAAGGGGGAGCTAAAGCGGTGATTTTTCTTCAACCTCATGAAAGTCTGGCTAGAGAAAGTAGATTTTATAAAGAGGAGCTCCTTTCCTCTGGAAAAGTAGAAGAAGAAGTAGAAAAAAGACTTGCAACTTTTAATGAGGAGCAAAGACTTGAATATCTTTATCAATCTCAGCGTGCATTTATCCACAGCCTCCTTACTTTGGTTAATTGCTTCGAAGATGGAACTCTTAAAGCAAAAGATATTGTCGACTATTGGAGAAAATCTGAGTATCTCTACCTTGGACCTGACGAAAATATGCACAATGTAATCATCGAATGGATTGCGCAGTATAGTCTAAGATGTGGTTATAAGTGTGGAGCTGCTTTTATTTCAAGCAAGCCCCATGGAGGGATCAACCACAAGGAATTTGGAGTCACCTCTCTTGGCCTTAACACCTATGTGAAAGAGGTGCTAAAATTTCTCAAGATTAATCTTACTGGCCTTCCGGCACCTGATCTGGTTCCTGAAGATGGGAGACAAAAAATCATTAAAACAGATCAAATAAAAAAATCTGTCTATAGCGTACTTCTTGAAATA
>JACPWA010000091.1 GCA_016191565.1 Simkania negevensis
TGCAAGTGTAAGGGAGCAAGACCTAACTGAATGTCTAAGTGGCATGAAAGGGGAGGGTCTTTCGACTTCTACTCTATGTCGCTTTTTGATTGTAGTGAAAGAGTTTTTTCGCTTTTTGAAAAGGGAGAAAATCTTAAAGAGTGATCCTACCTTCTCTCTTCGCTCTCCAAAACTGTGGCAGCTGATCCCTGAGGTAATGAGCATTGAGGAAGTAGAAAGACTGCTCAACATGCCAAAGAGAGATGAGGAGGAAGGAGCACGCGACCGAGCAATCTTAGAGCTTTTATATGCAACAGGGATTAGGGTGTCTGAACTTTGTGCTCTTAACCTTTTCGATGTAGATGACCGATCGGTAAGGGTCATAGGAAAGGGGGGAAAAGAGCGGCTGGTGCCAGTTGGTGAGGAGGCTCTTTCAGCAATTGACCACTACCTAAGTCACTATCGAGGGGAAGAGAAGGGAGATCATCTTCCTCTTTTTGTAACGAAAAGGAAAAAAAGGATTGATCGGATTTTGGTTTGGAAACAGATCAAAAAGTATGGGAAAGAAGGAAAGATTTTAAAGGAAATTTCTCCTCATACCCTTCGACACTCTTTTGCAACCCATCTTTTAGAGCGAGGAGCAGATCTTCGGGTGATCCAAGAGATGCTAGGTCACGCGGATATCGCTACGACCGATCGGTATACCCATCTTTCAAATCCACAGCTTTATCAAGCATTTGACCAATTTCATCCTCGACCTTAGGGATTTTTGAGAGCATTTTTTATGCTTGATCTGTTTTTGGTTTTCTTTTGAACTTTTCACGGAGCTCTTCTAAAAAGAGGAAGATAACAGGGGTAAAAAAGAGGGTGAGGATCTGAGAGACAATAAGGCCTCCGACAATGACAAGACCAAGGGGGCGTCTGGATTGAGCAGTAAGCCCCCCTACGCCAAGAGCAATGGGGACTGCGCCCATCATCGCAGCAAAGGTAGTCATCAGAATAGGGCGTAGGCGGGCACAGCAGGCTTCGTGGATAGCTTGCAGGGGCGTTTTCCCATCGACAATTGCTTCGTTAGCAAAGTCAATCATCATGATTCCATTTTTTAGGACGATGCCAAGAAGCATGATGATTCCCACGATAGCGTAAAGAGAAAGAGATTCATTAAAAAGGATAAGAGTGAGCATTCCTCCGAGACCTGCAGGAGGAAGAGCAGACATTACGGTGAGAGGGTGGATAAAGTTTTCATAGAGAATACCTAAAATCATGTAGATAAGAAAAAGGGTAATGAAAAAGAGAACTTTCATGCTTTGAATCGAGTCTTTAAATACGTCTGCAGAGCCTTTTACTGTGCCTATAATTCCTTGAGAAAGGTTTTCTTTTCCGATTGCGCCAAGTTTTTTTATGGCATCGCTTAAGGCAAATCCATCTTCAAGATCGAAAGAAAGGAGGGTAGCCGGAAGGGTATTGATATGAGTAATACTTAAAGGGCCGATCGTTTCTTCCCAATTGGCTACTTCTTTTAAAGGAACTTGAGTGGGATAGGAGGGGGGAGGCTCTCCCATCTCTCCTTCTCCTTGAACTTGGGAGGTGGAAGAGGCTGTGACATAAAGTTTATTAAGAACACTGGGATCTTTATAAGCGCTGGGGATTGTTTCGATAATCACATAGTACTGATCGGCAGCACCGTTAATAAGAGAGAGTCTTCCTGCAGAGTAGGCGTAATTAAAGGTATTTTCAATTGCATCGGCGCTGATATTTAAATCTGAAGCTCGATCTCGGTTAATAGTAAAATTGAGGTAAGGGGCGTGGTTGTGCATATCACTAATGACATGAAGAAATCCAGGAGTGCGTTGCATTGCTTGTATGACCTTTTCTCCATCGCTATAGAGTTTGTTTGTATCTAGACCCATCAGTGCATATTGATAACTTCCTGTGCTTGTCTGGGTTCCTACGTCTAAACTTAAAAGAGGCATAGGGCGTAAAAAGAGCTTTAAACCAGGAACCGTATGGATTTTGTCTAAGAGAAGAGGGACCACCTTTTCCATCGGTTTTCTCTTGTTAATCGGTTTTAAGCGAATGAACATAAGGGATTGGTTGGAGGTAGGGACTCCTGCAATGGCCACTACCTCTTCTACATTTTCGTCACTCCGAATGATTTTTGAAACTTGATCTTGATAATCCATCATTAAAAAGGGAGAGGTGCTGTCGGAGGCAATGCCAAATCCTTGAATAAATCCTAAATCATCAGGAGGAAGAAAGTCGGTAGGGAGTGCGTAGGCGATGAAGATGGTAAGGAGAAAAGACCCTAACCCCGCTAAAAGGGTAGAAAAGCGGTGTTTAAGAACAAAATGGAGCCCCTTTTCATAGGTTTTTAGAAGGAAGTTATTCAGCCTTTCTGAAAGTTTTTCAACCCAATTTTTTTTCGAGCTTACTTCTTTAGCAACAATAAAACGGCTACAGAGCATTGGGGTTAAGGAAAGAGAGACAAAACCTGAGATAAGTACTGCGGTAACAATAGTAAGGGCAAACTCTCTAAAGAGCCGTCCCATGATTCCTGCCATAAAAACCATCGGAATGAAAACAGAAATAAGGCAAAGAGTCATGGAGAGAATAGTAAAGCTGATCTGTTTGGATCCGTTTAAGGAGGCCTCGTAAGGGGTTTTCCCCATTTCGGTATGGCGGGCAATATTTTCTAAAACCACGATAGCATCGTCTACGAGAAACCCGATAGAAAGGGTGATTGCCAGAAGGGAGAGGATGTCGATATTAAAGTTATAGAGATACATCATCATAAAGGTGCCAATGACAGAAAGGGGAAGGGCAAGAAGAGGAATGATAGTATCGCGCGCTTTGCCTAAGTAGAAAAAAACAACCACTACTACAAGAAGAAAAGCAAGAATGAGTGTGATTTGCACATCGTGAATCGATTCCATGATCCAATCTGCTTCATCAAAAAGGTTGTGGACTTTTACAGAAGCAGGAAGCTCTCCTTTCATCTGATTTAGGAGGTTAGTGACCCCATTGATTACTTTGATCGTGTTAGCGCCTGCTTGCTTAATAATGGCAATAACAACGCAAGGCGCCTCTTTTGTTTTCGTCATATACTTGAGTGAAAACTTGTCATTTTGCAAAGAGTCTACAGCATTGCCAAGATCTTTGATTTTGACTAAAGCGCCATTATTATTGCGTACAATGAGGTTATTATATCCTGCTGCATCAGGGATTTGACCGTCGACGTTCACTGTATATTCTACTTTATTACCAAAAAGACTGCCCGTTGGTTTTTGAGGATTTCCTTCCTGAATCACTTGCGCTACTTCATCAATCCCGATTTGGTGAGCAGCTAATTTATCTGGATCCACCTGAATGCGGGCGGCATAGGAAGATCCGTAGACCTTAGCTTGGGAAACTCCCTCCACCATTCCTAGTCTTCGTCCCATAAAAGAATAGGCATACTCGTAAAGGGTATAAGTAGGCATCGCATCAGAAGAAATGGCCAGATAAAGAATAGGAGATGCGGTTGGATTAGTTTTTTGGTAGGTAGGATAGTTAGGAAGGTTACTGGGGAGATTTGGTTGGGCCTGGTTAATCGCCGCTTGTACATCCTGAGCTGCGGCATCAATGTCTTTATCAAGGACAAATTGGAGAACAATGACAGAGTTGCCATTGGTACTTTGCGAGGCAATAACTTGGATCCCGTCAATAGAGCAAAATTCTCTTTCCAAGGGAGAGGTGACTGTTTCAGCAATGGTCTGTGGATTAGCGCCTGGATAACTGGTAGAGACCTGGATGGTTGGGAACTCGACATTGGGAAGATCGCTGACAGGAAGGGCATAATAACCAACGATTCCAAAAAAAAGGATAGCGATCATTACCAGGGTGGTCATGATAGGACGTCTAATAAAGATCTCAGATAGGTTCATTGCGTTCCTTTATTTAATACAGGGGTTATTTTAATCCCTGGATAGATGTTGAGCTGTCCCTCAGTCACTACTATCTCTCCCCCTTTCAGTCCTTCAGAAATAATTATCTGATTTCCCTCTCTTTGTCCTACTTTAACAGGCTGCATCACTACCTCATTATTTTCGGTCACTATGTAAACATATTTTCCTTGGGGGCTTACCTGGATTGCTTCTGAGGGAAGGAGCACCGCATTTTTTATCTCATCTAGAATAAGTTGCACTCGGACATACTGGTTAGGCCAGAGCTCTTCTTCTTCATTTGCAAAAGTTGCTTTCATTTCGATCATCCCTGTAGCGAGATCGACCTGATTATCAATAAAGGTAAGGATCCCTTCATAAGGGGGGGCAGTTGGATCTTCGACAAATATTTTTATTTTTAAACCACTCGATTCTTTTGCTTTTCTTTGTACTTTAGAGAGATCTTTTTCAGGGATAAAAAATGTGGCGTAGATAGGGGTGATCTGGTTTAGGGTAACAAGTTTTGTTTCTGCTGCTTGGAGGATGAGATTTCCATCGCGTACCAAGCTTTGCCCTGCTCTAGCATTAAGAGGAGCATAGATTGTAGTATAGCTTAGGTTAATTTTGGCAATCTCTACCGCTGCTTCATTTTGTTTGACTACCGCATCGTCGACGTAGGCGTTAGTCATAAGATTATCAAAGCTCTCTTTTGAAATGTAATCATCTACTACAAGCTTTGCATTTCTCTCTGCTGTTCTTTTTGCGTAGCTTGCGCTTGCAATACTCTCTTCAAAAACAGCTTCTGCTTGTTTGAGGGAAGCAATGTAGGGACGTTGGTCGATCATATAGAGAAGATCCCCTTTTTTTACATTTGCTCCATCTTCGAAATAGGTATGGAGTAGAAGGCCATCAGCTTCTGCCATGATATTAACAATTTTATAGGCTTCCATATGCCCCACAGTTTCAATAAATTCAGGGACATTTTTGAATATTGCTTCTGCTACTTTCACGGGAATAGGTTTTACCTTTTTGACCTCTTGTTTTTTGGTGCAGCCTATTAAGCTAATGAGGAAAAGGAGAAATAGGTACTGCCTACTTAAATGTTTCATGTTCTGGAAGATTCCTTTTTTATAAGTTTAACCCACATTGAGCAGATCAGATGAGCGAAAAAACATAAGGTTTTTGTTTTAAGAAGGATAAAAAAGCGCAGCTCTATTGGATTAATAGAGAGAGCATTTTTTATCTTTCTTAGAGCAAAAAGGTTATGTTTATTCGCCATATCATCTGCTCAATGTGGGTTTAATATGAGGGAGGGGATTTTCCCCCTCAGGAGGAAGAAGGACCCCTGTAGCATAGGCAAGATTAGCAATCGAAGTATACCAGCTGTTTTTAGCTGTAGCGACCTTTGCTCTTGCATCCGCAACTGAGGTTTGGGCATTGATGAGATCAACAATAGTTCCGGTTCCTACCTGATATCTTTTGAGATTTACTTTGTAATCCTCTTCAGCAGAGTAGAGATAAGCATTGGCATAGCTCATCGATTCTTTGGCATAGACTACATCGCTGCGGAAATTCGATACTTCTTGGATAAGGCTGAGTTTAAGCTGCTCGAACTGAGCTTTTGACAGTTCAAGCGTGGCCATTGCTTGCTTAATTTCGTTTTTAATGAAAAACCCTTGGAAGAGGGGATAGGTTAAGCCGACTGTTGCTTGAAAATCATACCGATCATTAAATCCTCGTTGAAAGTACGTTCTTCCAATATTAAAACCCGTTGTAATAACGGGAAATAACTTGGCTTTTGCTGCTTTCAAGCTCGCTTCTTTCGATTTGAGGTCGGCTTCTTGGGCAAGAAGATCAGGACGCTCTCCAATAGCTATTTGAATCAGCTGGTCGAGAGTATTTAATTCAAATGTTTGTAGCTTCTCTGGATAATCCTCAAAATAGAGTGGTGTATTAGCGGGAAGGCCCATTTCGTTTACTAAAGCGGTATAGGCATTATGCAATGCTTGCTTCTGCGTCACCAGATCGAGCTTTTGCTGTAGAAAGCTTGTCTTGGCCTGAACAATGTCAGAGATGTCAGCTATCCCTTGGGTAAATTTTTCCTCTGTCGACTCTAAAGTGACCTTAGCATTTTCTACGTCCTGCTCTTTAGCATAGAGGAGCTGTTTTTGATAGAGAAAATCATAATAATCATTCATTGCAAGCTGAATGACTGATTGGATTTCTCTATTGTGCGACCAATCAGCGTTATAGAGGGACTGAAGAGCAGCTTCGCTGGTGAAACGGGTTTGTCCAAAGTCAAGGAAAATATAGGAGAGTTGAAGCTGCGGGCCATAAGAAGTTTGATATAAAATGGCTGGGGAAAGGCCTGCTACAAAAGCTTGCCTTGAGCGCTCAAAATTAACGTCCACATCTGCTAAAATGAAGTCATTTTGCAAAGATTGTCCATATTCAGCAGCACTGACCCGAGCGCTGGCCCAACTTTCTTTGGTACTTGGATTGGTCAAAAGAGAGATATCAATGATCTCAGCAAGTGTCAGAGGGGTCTCTTTGGAAAGCTGATGATAGTCTTCTAGCTTTAATGCTTGGTCAATTGCAGGAGATCTTTTCAAAGCCTTAAGAGGGGGAACCCAGACTGTGTTGGAGACAGGAGGGGCGTAAGAAAAGGGATCGCTTGCCCCTTTAATATCGCAGCCAGTATTCACTATAAAAAGAAGAAAAAAGAACTGTAATAATTGCTTAATTTTCATAGAAAGAACAGATCATTTAGTCTATTCTTTTCTTTAATAAAAAAATCTTTTTAAAGCATTAAAAAAAGAGCATTAAGAGGAAATCTTCTTATCGATTAGCTCTTTTACTATTTCAGGAGCAGCTTTACCTTTGGAGAGTTTCATTACTTGTCCAACAAGATAGTTGAAGGCTTTGTCTTTGCCCGCTTTATAGTCATCGATGGAACTCTGATTTTCTTTGAGCACTTGATCGACTATAAGCTCGATTTCCCCTGTGTCATGAAGAGCTTCAAAGAGGGGATTTTCGGCAATAATTTTCTCAGGACTTTTACCCGGAATGAGCACCATGAGATCGGCAATTTCTTTGGCAATCCTTCCGGTGATTTTTTTCTGATCAATCAGATTGACCAAAGTGGCGATCTGGTCGCTTTTGATCGCTGAATCATAAAGCAGGATTCCCTGGTCTTTTAAACGGCCAATGAATTCAACTAGGATCCAGTTGCAAAGAGCGCGGCTATTTTTGCAGGTTTTAAGTCCTTCTTCAAAATAATCAGAGAGCTTTTTGTCCTCTGCAAGAAGAGAAGCTGCCTCTTTGGCAAGAGCTAGAGTTTCCACATAGCGTTGGTATTTTTGCAAAGGGAGCTCAGGAAGGTTATTTCTGATTTCTTCAATATACTCTTTAGAAAGGATTACAGGAAGAAGATCAGGCTCAGGGAAGTATCGGTAGTGGGCGGAGGGCTAAGTCTCCTTTAGGACGCACAGAGATGTTGACATCAAACCTAAGCCCTCCCTCTTCCATGTTGCAGTCTGCTACCTCTGTTGTTTGCAGGATTGCTTTGATGGCACTAGCAAAGGCAGTGGCTTCTTTTGGAGAGAAAAGGCAAGGTTCTGACACGATCTCAATGAGAGGAACGCCGGCTCGATTATAATCGACCCCAGCAAACTCATTAAAATGCTTCAGCATTCCTGCATCGTCTTCCAGATGAGCCCGGTTGATCTTAAATTCTTTCATTTTTCCTTCGACATCAGCACTGACCCGTCCTCCTCGGATGATCGGCTGATCAAACTGAGTGATTTGGAAGTTGCGAGGACTATCGGGATAGAAATAGGATTTTCTATCAAATTTGCTAAAAGGAGAGACCTCAGCTCCAATGGCGCAACCGAAGAGAACTGCTTTTTCTACTGCTTCTTTATTAAGAATGGGCAGAGACCCTGGCTGCCCTGTATCGACAATCCCGATATTTGTGTTGGGTTCATTGCCAAAACGATTGGGAGAGGAACTAAAGAGTTTAGAGCGGGTTTTGAGTTGGACGTGGATTTCAAGACCGATCACCATTTCCCATTCTTTATAGGAGATTTCTGTCATAGCTTTACTTCCTTGTCAAAATAGGGCGAAATAAGAGGGGCACATTTTCTCTCTTTTTCAAATTGGTAAGCAAAATGGAGCACCTTTGTATCTCCTAGTTGCGGTCCGATCAATTGAAGGCTTAATGGAAGCTTTTCTTTAGTAAGCCCGGTCGGGATGCTAATGGCAGGTAGGCCAGCAAGATTGACAAAAATGGTATAGATATCTTGGAGATACATTTCGATAGGTTCTTGGATTTTTCCAATTTCAAAAGAAGGAGAAGGGGTAGGAGGAATCGCAATCAGGTCGCATGTTTCAAAAGCTTTTGCAAATTCTCTAATGATCAGGGTGCGCACCTTTTGCGCTTTTTTATAATAGGCATCTTGAAATCCAGAAGAAAGCACAAAAGTCCCGAGTAGAATACGCCGTTTCACTTCCGCACCAAATCCCTCGCGACGAGAAAAATCATAGATCTCCTCTAAAGTTTTACCTTTTTCTGAACGGGTGCCATAGCGGATTCCATCGAAACGGGCAAGGTTGGTTGAAGCCTCTGCATTGGTGAGAATGTAATACACAGGAAGGGAGTAGTCAAGGAGGGCAAGATCAATAGGAATAATCTCTACTCCTAGGGTTTTAAAGGTTTCAAGACTATTTTCAAAAGCCTCTTTCATCGGCTTAGAAAGATCTTTGAGAAATGTATAGGGAACTCCAATTTTTTTCCCCTGAATAGAGGTAGTGAGATGATCTACATAAGGTTCAGGAGGAAGATGGAGGTTTGTTGCATCCTCTTTGCTAGGGCGGCTGAGCACCTCCATAAAAAGGGCGATATCTTTTACGCTATTAGCAAAGGGACCGATCTGATCAAAAGAGGAAGCGAAAGCAACAGCCCCATAGCGAGAGACCCGCCCATAGGTGGGTTTGAATCCACATGTGCCGCAAAATGCTGCAGGCTGTCTGATTGATCCTCCAGTATCTGTTCCCAAGGCAAGGGGGCTAAGGCGTGCTGCAACAGCAGCAGCAGATCCTCCGGAAGATCCTCCAGGAGAATAGGAGAAGTTCCATGGATTACGGGTGAGCTGGTAAGCAGAGTTTTCTGTCGAAGAACCCATGGCAAACTCATCTAAGTTGGTCTTCCCAATAATGAGTCCATCTTCTCTTTCAATTTCTTCAATTACACTGGCATTAAAAGGGGCGCGATAGTTTGAAAGAAACTTTGAGCCGCAAGTAGTGATTTCCCCTTGAATATGAATGATATCCTTAATTGCAATTGGGATCCCTGCAAGTTTACCACACTTTTTTCCTTGAGATTTCTTAATATCGAGCTCTTCTGCTTTAGCCATCACCCGCTCAGATAGGATATTTAAAAAGGCTCCTAAATCAGGTTCCAGTATTTGAATCCTTTCCAAAAAGTAGGAGATAATAGAGGAAGCAGTTTCTTCTCCCTTAATGAAAGCCTCGTGAAGTTCCGTTGCAGTTTTCCGGTACATGACTTTGCTCGTTAAAATTGGATTACAGGGGGAATGCGGAGCATCCCTCCGACATGAGAAGGACTGTTTTCTAAAAAGGTTTTCCGATCGAGAGTTTCTTTGACCTCATCCTCTCTCATCTCACTTATAAGAGTTTCGAGAGCGTGGTTACAGGGAGGGATCCCTTCTGTATTTAACTCATTTAAAGAATCAAAATGATGAACAATTGCTTCTAAGTTTTGAGCAAGCACTTCTATTTCCTTTTCAGAGCACTCAATCCGAGAAAGTCTGGTGAGTTTTTTTACTACCTCAAGATCAAATGATTTCATAAAGAACCTTTAACTTGTACCAAACACAATTAAAAATTAACGAATTGCTATTAACCTGAGTTCTCTAATTGCGCACAAGAGGACTCAGGTTGTTAGGGGATACTTTATTGGAGTACTTTAATATGCTGAAAGCCAAATGCCTGGGTATCATTCTGACAATTCTAAAGTGTAACTTTAGATCTGTCAACATTTTTTCTTAATATGCTTATAATAAGCATATTGCTTTATATATTTTACATATCTAACCATCTTTTAGCTTCCAATCAACAGGAAGTTTCTTTCCATTAGGCAAAGTGGAGTAATCATAAAGGACCAAATTGCGATAAGGGGGAACTAGTTGACCATAAAAATTTCTAAAAAGGAGCTCTCGTAAAAATCCCTCTTTACTTTGCCCTTTGCCTAGGAAATAAAGAAAGTTATTCAAAGACCAGTTCCCAAAGAAGCAGTTTTTAGGAAGGTTAAAGCTTGTATTAAATACAAAATAGATCTTGCTTCTGAGCTCTTTAGAAAGTCTAGGAAAGAGGTAATTTACTGGAATAGGAGTATAAAGGTACTCTGCTTCTATAATATCTTCTGTAGCGCTGATTGCAGAAGAAAGAGTCAGCTCTTGATTAGAAGAGGGAGGAACAGAAACAGTTTTAGTTGCAAAGGAAGAAGGGGCAAGGATAATTTTAATAGTTTCTCCCTTCACTAACTTTCCTTCTCGCTTGATCCCTCCTGTCCTGAAATAGGTATACTTTCCTTCTGCTCGGTTGGATCCTTTTGGAATAGAGACAAATCCAGGTCCTTTTTGAAAAGGGATCCCACGAAAATTCTTTCCAAGAAAATAAGCAAGGGCTGTCGCATCCTCTTTTTGGTCTTGAGAAGGGTCTGGCAAAAGCTTCTGATTTTGATAGATCGAATCCACAAAGCGCACGTCAGATAGGTCTAGGTAGACTGTATCAAGCAGGGGACCATTCTTTCCTTTCCGATAATTTGGACTTAAATAGGAAGGAGCATTTGAAGGAAATCCTTTAGGAGGGATGATTTCAAGTTCATCAGGCTTTTCCCCTTTTAGATCGGTGCTTAAAGGAAAACGGGAAAGATTGGAAAGGATAAATTCCTTTTCTTCCATTGGGAGGAGCATTCCTGTTCCCAAAGTGGGAAAGTGGTTTATTAAGGAAGATAAAACCCCATGACGATATTGATCTAAGGCAACAACTAAATTTTGTTTATGTTCTTCTTCTTTTATTTCTCGATCTTCTTCTTTTATTTCTCGAGGATCAAGAACAATCCGATGGATAAGAGGACCTCCTTCATGGGAAGGATCAAAGCGTTCATTAATCTGGCTTATCCACTTAAGTTTTTCATTAAGATCTAAAAACTCTCCAAAAGGTTTCTTTTCTCTTCCACTAAGCCTGATAAAAAGTTCTTTGGGATTTAGGAGATAATCATAGAAAGAGGAAGGTGATCCTCGAAACCCCTCTTTATCAAAGAGGGCTTCGAGCTCACAAAAGGGAGAAAAGGAAAGAGCCCAATAGTAAAAATTATCATTTTTTTCCTCATCAAAATGGTCGTAATGAAAAAAAGGGAAGAGAGAAGGATCTAAAATTTTAATAATCAGACGTCTGATTCCATGTTTTTGCACAAAGGAAGAGATCCCTTCGAAAAGAGAGGTGAGTTGTGCTGTTTTTTCTTCTGGAGTAAGCTGGGCAAAAGAGATCTCTTTGTATTCAGACCAGAGACTAAAATTAAATTCGTGAAGCGGACTTTTTTCTCCTCCTTTAAGAAAGCTAGTAAGAAAAAGAAAGAAGAAGGAAAACTTGAGTATTGAGCTTTTCATATGGCCCTTTTATATTTTATTAAAAATATAGCTTGAAAATGACTCAAGAGCAAGAAGAGATCCTTTTCGTCGTTTAATATTCATTGATTATCAAAAGCTTAGATGTAGTATTTTCTTTCATCATGAAAAATTAGTGACAATTTAAAAATAAAATCACAAAATGAGGAAGAAAAGAAACGAGTGAACCTATTGCGCTATTTAGATCTTTGCGGTTTTTCAGTGACTTTCTTTTGGAAAAACTGCTCTGAATAAATAAGAAAACTTAAATATTCGGAAGTAGGTTCCTACACTTAAACAGAGGAGTTTGCGATGAAGGTTATCAGTTTTATCGCTTTAGTTTTGATTTTAGTTGGTGCAATTAACTGGGGACTTTGGGGCTTTTTCCAATTTGATATCGTGGCCTATCTTTTTGGAGGAAATTCTACTTGGCTTAGCCGTTTGGTTTATGCAATTGTTGGGCTTGCAGGTATCTGGGGTCTTAGCTTCCTTGGAAAGTGCAAAAAGCTTTGCTGCCATTCTTCAGATAAATCATGCTAAGTTAATTCACCATTTGGTGAAACCTTCTTAACTAAAATAGGGAGAAGTTTTTCTCCCTATTTTTATAATAGACTCCTTTCGAAACTCCATTTATTTGCCAAAACAACGATTTTTGCCATCTCTAAAAACCGATTGTTTCAGCCATGTGTTCCCACATTGTCTTCAAAATCGTTTTTAAGACCTGTCTAAAACGCGCCATTTTTCCAAACAAAGCGAGTTTCGAAAGAAGTCTAGTCTTTCTGTTTGATTAAGTTTTACTTGTCTAAAAAAAACCTCCTTCTTCATAATAACCTGAATTTTGGGTTCAATTTGCTCAGAATCAACAAAGGTTTTTGGGGGAGTTTTATTGTTTTTTTTCGAAGGGAATATTCAAATGTGATAGCCTTAAGAAAAAAAAGGAGCAAAATCACGAAAAAATCGTTGATAATGAACAAATTGAACCCAAAACTCAGGTTAATAAGTTGCAATTTAGAAAGTGACGTTTATTCAAGGAAAGGAAATGGCCCTAGAAAAGTTTCATTTCCGCTCGGTAATTAACTACCCAGCAGAGCAGCTCTTTGAGTGGCATCTTAGAAGCTTAGCTATACAAAGACGTATCCCTCCTTGGGAAGGGATAGAACCTCTTTCTTTTAAAGAAGATCTTGTTACCGGTGAGTTTAATGGTGTTTTTAGAGTTAAATTTTATCCTTTCTATTGGGGTAAAGTAAAGCTTAAACAGTTAATTAATAAAGAGATTAGATTAATTACAATTAGGGCTGAAGGATCGATTTTTTCTCATTTTGAATATACAACAAAACTTAT
>JACPWA010000049.1 GCA_016191565.1 Simkania negevensis
AAAAAAGAGCGCACTATCATTGTCCCTTTGACCGGTACCCCTTCCTGGATAGAAGAGAGCCAAAGCTCCCAAAACTACTTAGAAAATATGGGCACATTTCTTTCCGATCTTCTTCTAAGCCGCAGCCCGGCCGATGTTACCTGGCGCAATGAACATCTTTTAAAACATGTACATCCAGCGTTCTATCACCAGATTTCTAGCAAGCTTAAAGAAGAGGAAGCCTTTCTTACCCAACAAGATCAATCCTTTGTCTTTCGACCTGAGAGGAGCTTTGCTAATCCAAGCCAGATGACCTTCACCATAGAAGGGGAGAGCCTCATCATTATTACCAGAGCTGGAGCCGATCCTACATGTGCTCAAAGAGAAAAAAAGCGCTACGTTTTAATTTTTATGTGTGAAAACCAAAAACTTTTACTCACCGCCCTTAACCAGGAGACAATCCTACCATGAGACACTCCGTTTGCCCTTTGCTTATTTTCCTATTTTTTATCCCTTCTCTTCATGCTTTCATTGAAAAACGGATCGATGAAAAAGTCCCTCTTTTAGCAACCTTTTCTTCCACCTCCCACAATCGCATTTCCGTAGCACATGGCTCCGTTGAAAAAGTCTTTGGCGATGAAACCCTCTTCTCTATTCGCGTTGATCCCACCACAGGCCAAGCCTTTGTTTCTCTTCTCCAGCCGCTTGAAAAGGCTCCTTCCACCCTTACTGTCGTAACAAGTAACGGCTACGTGCAAGACCTTCTTGTCACCTCAGGTCCTATCCCTTCAGAGCAAATCCTTCTCAAAGAACCTCAAGAGGAAAGCGAAGAATTCTCCTTTAGCTCTAGTGATTACCACACAAACACAGTTAATCTCTTAAACGAGGTTCTTTCCGGAAATATCCCTTTAGGCTACGGAAAAAGAGAGCTTGATACACAAGATCAGCTAGTTCTTCCACCTCCTCTTGAAGCTACTCCCATTAAAGCCTTGGAAGACCCTTTTGAAACAATGATTGTTTATAGACTTAGGAACAAAGGGCAAAAGCCCATTTTAATTAAGGCTGATTCTTTTAAAAACCCTTCCAACCAGTGGGTCTTCCTAAGCGCCCATGAATTGCGCTTTAGGGAAGAAGCTGTTTGCATCATTTCCCTTCCTAAAAAACAGCAAGAGCAAAGGTAGGAAGAGCTTATGAAACTTAATGCGAAAAACCTCTCAAAGCTGATCGCCTCTAAACAGAAGAAGTTTTACCTTCTTTTGCTTTTCACAGTCATTGCTATCACAGCTGTCTTTATTTTCTCTACAGCTTCTAATGAAAAGACACAGCAGGATAACACTTCTACCAAAAACACCTTTGATGTTGTCTCAAAAAATGTGAAAGGGGAAACTATTCGCCTTAGCCAACTAGAAAATGTCAGCGAT
>JACPWA010000050.1 GCA_016191565.1 Simkania negevensis
AATAAAAGATTTTGAAAAGTCAATCGCTTTAAAAATTACACTCCTACTTAAACAAATAGGACGAGAAAGTTTAAAGCAATTGAGATTCAAAAGATGTATTTCCCTCTCTTTTGCCTTTTTGTGTAAAGTGGGTTATAAAAAGCAACAAAATCAAAGTGAAGTATATCATGGAAGACACTCAAAAGGAAACATTCAAATCAGATTCTGTCTCTTTAACGGTTAAACACCTTCCTGATTGTATTATAGAATACAATGTCCAATGCAAACCTTCCATTGTTAAAGCAGGAAAAAAAGAGGCGATTCACGCTATTGCCAAAGAGGTGTCTCTTCCTGGATTCAGAAAGGGAAAAGCCCCTGATACCCTGATTGAAAAAAATTATCCTAGCCATGTTGCCGAAAGATGGGAAAAAGAGATTGCAAATCTTTCCTTTATCGAATGTCAAAAAATTACTAAAATCCCCCTCCTTGATAAGGAAAGCTCTATCCATTTTAAAATGGAGCGCTACTCATTAGAAGAAGGTGGAATAATGAATTTTGCTTTTGAAACAGAACCCACTGTTCCAAAAATCGACCTTACTTCCATAGAACTTCAAGAGGTTAAAAGAGAGGTAATTGACGATGCTAAAGTAGAGGAATCGATCCATCAGATTCAGACTTTCTTTGCAGAATGGAATCCCGTTTCTAGCCGCCTAGTAGAGGAAGGAGACTTTATTGTTATCGATATCGATATCATCGAACAAACTCCCCCAGAAAGAGCTCTCCAGAATGCTCGATTTGAGGTCAAAAAAGAGAAAATGGCAAAATGGATGCATGAAATGGTTCTCGAGATGAAGCCAGGAGAATCAAAAGAGGGGATCTCTACACCCGATACCAAAGAGGAGGAGGAAAAGCTCCCTCCCAAAAAAGTCCGCCTGATTTTAAAAAGCATTGAAATCCCCACCTATCCTCCCCTTGACAACTCTTTAGCAAAAAAAGTAGGTACCAAAAATGTGGACGAGATGCGAGACAATCTCCGGAAGCTGCTCAATAAAAAAGCAGATGACTTTATAAAACATAGCTATCGAGAGCAGATCAATGCCTATCTTCTCAAAACCTATCCCCTTGAGCTTCCAAAGTCACTCGTTCAAAAAGAAACCTCTTTCCGTTTTAAGCAGTTGATGATGAACTCTCATTTTCAAAAAAAATTCCCCACAATGGGAGAGGAAGAGAGAAAAGCTTTTGTTGCGACCACTACAGAGCAGGCAAAAAACGCGATTGCCCTCTTCTATTTTGCCCGCGCTATCATCCAAGAACATGGTATTGCCATCTCTCCTACTGAAATCCACAAAGAGATTTCTAATCCATTAGAGGCTCTTTTTAGTGAAGGGCAAGATCGCTACTCTTCCACCGAATCTTCTAAAGAACAAGAGTCGATTGCCTTATCGAGACTTCTCTTAGCCAAGGCAGAAGATTTTATGATTTCGAAAGCAAAAGTAATTACTTCTCAAGAAAAAGCTCCAGAAAAAGCAGGGAAAAAAAAGGGGAAATAGAAAATTTTCTTTCTCAAAAAACAAAAAATCCCCTAATTTCAGTAATAGAATTGCTTAAGCGATATTAAAGGTTCCGGCAGATAAATTGATCGAGCTTGTTGATAAAGAAAAAAGCTAAAAAAATGCAAATAAGATTGATCAACACATTCGATCAATCCATCTGCCAGGACCTATAGGCACAAAAAGCGAAAGCGAAAGGAAGATCATGTCACTTATACCTTATGTAATTGAAGACACGGGACGGGGCGAACGTTCCATGGATATTTATTCTCGCCTCCTTAAAGACCGGATTGTAATGATTGGAACAGGGATTGACGATCAGGTAGCCAATGCAGTGATTGCGCAGCTGATTTTTCTTCGTGCAGAAGACCCTAAAAAAGATATCAGCATCTATATCAATTCTCCCGGCGGGCATATCTCTTCTGGGATGGCCATTTATGACACGATGCGATTTCTTGGGGTCGACATCAATACTTATTGCATAGGTCAGGCAGCTTCTATGGGCGCCCTTCTACTCTGCGCTGGTACTAAAGGAAAGAGATTTGCTCTTCCTCATAGCAGAGTCATGATCCACCAGCCGCTAGGAGGCATTACAGGAAGCTCTGCTGACATTCATATTCAAGCTAAGGAAATTCTCCACTGGAAAAAAACCATTGCTC
>JACPWA010000051.1 GCA_016191565.1 Simkania negevensis
GCGGGAATACCAGAGGCGGCTCTTTGCATGACAAGAAAGCAGAGTCCCATAAAAAAGAGGCTGAGAGCTGTTTTCATCGGAGGACTCGCATTAGATTTGATCTTGCGGAGGAAAAGATAGAGAAGGGTGAGGGGGAAAGCCAAAAGAGCAAGGAAAAGGGTTTCAATGGAGAGGAACCAAGGGGGAGGGATCAGAAAACCAAGCACATTTCGATTGGTATAACTATTGGCAAAGAGGGTCATGGAAGAGCCTGCTTGGTTAAATGCCATCCAGAAGAGGACAGAGACGAAGGTAAGGATCAGGATTACAATGATCCGGTCTCGTTCATGCTTTTTATTAATAAGGTAGTGCAAGCTCTCTTTTTTATAATGGTTAGAAGGAAGAAAGTTTTCTCTATTATTTTTTAGTCTTTTTACCACCAAGGAATAAGGGATCAGTCCGAGGAGTTGCACAGCTGCAGAGACAATGAATACAAAACGCCAGTTGATCGTTTGCAAATATCCAGAAATAATCATAGCAAGAAAAATTCCCAGATTGACCGCAGCGTAAAAAATGGTAAACCCTCCTTCTCGAATTGCATGCCTCTTGGTATAGATTTTTCCAAGAAGAGAGTAGATGCTGGGGGTGAAAAGACCTCCTCCTAAACAGAGTAAAGAAAGAGCTGGCAAGATTGCCCACTGCTGAAGAGTGGAAAGAAGAAGGGCGCCAGTAGTTGTTAATAGGGAGCCTAAAAGAATAGGTTTTGTATAGTTCCATTTGTCAGCTACATAACCTCCAAAGATGGGAAGGATAAAGGCAATTCCAGTATAGGCACCAAAAATTTGAGTAGCACGAGGGGTGGAGTAGGAAAAATATTTTATAAGATAGAGTACAAGGAGATTTCCAATGCCAGGACATGAGTACCTTTGTGCTTTAACTCTAATTTATCGAGATCTGTTATAATTTTGTTCAAGGATTTTATTAGGTATAAAGTTTTTTTTATGAAAAAAGTGGAGATTCTCCTCATCAAGACCTCCTCTCTGGGGGATATTCTTCAGACCTTTCCTGTGCTCTTTTTTTTAAAAGAGCATTTTAAGGAAGAGGTGAGCATTGATTGGCTATCTGAAAAGCCTTTTGCTTCTCTTCTAGCTGCACATCCCTTGATCAGGGAGGTGATTGCTATTGATACGAGAAAATGGCGAAAAGCCCCTTTTTCTTCCCTGCACTGGCAGGAATTTAAAGAGGTGAAAAGGCGACTCCAAGAAAAAAAATATGATGTGGTATTTGATTTACAGGGCAATAGCAAGTCGGCCCTTTTTACTTTCCTTTCCAAAGGGAAAGAAAAAGTGGGTTATAGTTTTTTTTCTGCTCCTGAATGGATCTCCTCTCTTTTCTTAACTCACCGTTACCCGGTTTTCCTTTCTGATCCGATCTCTCTTCAACTTCTTTCTCTTTTGGAGTCCCATTATGGAGTAAAAAAAGCTCCAAAAGTTCTTTCTGTAGATCTGAAAATAGAAGAGAAAGAGCGAGGTGGCTTAGAAGAAACCTTTAGAAGCGCTTTTTCCTCATGCCCAAGCTCTCCCTTTTTTATGATCTCTCTTGGCTCAAGATGGGAAAACAAAAAACTTTCTCTTGCTACATGGAAGGGAATCTTAGAAAAACTCACCCAAGAGATCGATCCCTATTTTTTCTTTGTCTGGGGCCTAGAAAAGGAGAAAGAAGAAGTAGAAGCCCTTGCTCTCCAGTTTCCTGAGCGGAGCCTTGTTCTCCCTAATATGGAGCTTCCTCTTTGGCATGAATCGATGAAAAAGATGGATGCTCTTCTCACGGTTGATTCTGCTGCCCTCCATCTTGGAGCTGTGGCATGTATTCCCACCTTTTCTTTTTTTGGTCCTTCTTCCGCTAAAGTTTACCAACCTATCGGAAAAGAGCACGGCTCATTTCAAGGAACTTGTCCCTATAAAGAGGAGTTTGAAAAGAGATGTCCCATTCTACGCACTTGTGAAACAGGGGCTTGCATGAAAAATCTCGACCCTCTTTTTTTAGCTGAAAAAGTAGTTACCTGGTGGCGCGCAGTAGCCCTTCAAAGTCGATCTCTTTCTCCACAAGATGGATCGCTTCATTGATTTTTTCTTTGTCTTCTTTTCTGATTTTTACCGTATAAGAGGTGATCATTGTCATGGCTGCATAGCTGCTCACTGGTGCATAAATCATCGGAATATTTGCTTTTTTGAGCGCCTCAACAATCACGGGACGAGGGGCAGTTTCTCCCGTTAGAATAAACCCTGCTTCGAGATCTTCATTTGGGTTAGCGATTTTTATGTCCCAATGCTTGCTTAAGGTAGCGAGAATAATATCTTCCCTGTTAGAAGGGGTGATGATTAGCTGGCTTGGGAGGATGAGAGCGCGAAAATTTTTAAGAGAAGTGGCAGCCAAACGCATGTGCCGAAAATGGCGCATATGAAACTCCTCTCCTGATAAAAGGGTAGCTCCAAAAAGGGCTTCGAAATCGCGCATCGAAGGGCGGCTTAAAAAGGGATCAAAGGGGATACAGCCTAAAACAGGAATCCTCCATCTATCAAGTGCCTTTGCCATGTAGGCGGCAACCATTTTCCGTTTCTCATCTAATACCCGATTGATAATCACTCCAGCGACTTTTACTCCACACTGATCGCAGAGCGCCTTATTGACAGCCAGAGCATCAAAAGAGGAGCCAAGCCCTCCAGATGCGACGATAATCATCGAGAGTCCTAAAGAAGCGGCTACTTTAGCATTGCTTAGGTTAGCAATTGATCCAACTCCCACATGCCCGGTCCCCTCTACGATTACAAAATCATTTTCCTCTTTAACAGTATGAAAAGCCTTATGGACCTTTTGAAGCATGGCTTCCTCATTAATTTTGCCATCGAGATAGTCTCTGGTAAATCCCCGAGAGAAAAGAACAGGGCTCATAGCTGCATAGTCTGTTTTTAAGCCAAAATGCTCTTTAAAGAGAACTACATCTTTATCTACTTTAAGATCGGGAGAAACTTCGATATGCTCTTGCCCAATCGGTTTAATAAACCCGACATGGGAAAACCTTTTTTTTAGCCCTGAAAGGAGCCCTAAACAGGTTGTGGTCTTTCCCACGTGCTGCCCTGTTGCCGCAATGAAAAAGGCTTTTCTTTTCTGTTTTTTCTCTGCTGAAGTTATATGCATTTCTTATGTCTTTTAAGTAGATTTAAGATTTCCTTGGCGTTTTAAATACTCTACACAAACGTGCCTGATCAAGTGGCTAGTCATTAATGGATCTCTGACAAGGTAAGTAATTTGCGTCGCAAATGCTGTTAAATGATCTTTGCCCATTTTCTCAGCTGGCTCGCGTAACATTTCTACGCCTGCTTTTGCTGTTGCTACAGCTGTATCAAGTGTAGAGCGTCCATTTGTCTCTTCTTTTTGCGTAATGAGACTTTTTATGCTATCAAGTTCCCTTCCATAAGCAATGAATTCTTTCTCGCATGTTTCACATTCTAAGATAATTTGAGAGAGTGTCTCCGATGTTAGTACTGTCTCATTAATGCGCTTATAGGATGCTTCATACAGAACAGTAAGAGAGTCTAACATCCTTGCAGAAACGCGGTTTGTTTTCCTTGTTTCTGGTGTTTCGAATCTATCAATTTGGGCTTGTTTTTCTTTAAACTCGGAAAGCAAGAAAAGAAACTGATCATGAAGCATAGCAATAATTGTGCTCTTTTCTGTAGGACTGTTATTTCTTAGTATTTCTAAAGTTGAGGAAATATTGTGAAAAATATTATAAGAAAATTCTTTTTCACTCACTGGTCTTACAAAAAGACGATCTTCTGCCCATTCGATAAAGTGAGAAATAGCTCGCTCTGGAGTCATGGCAATTTCTTGTCGAACATAGGTAGAAACCTTCCTCACAATTACATCAACAATCCGTTGTAGTTGTTCTTCAATCTGAGCTTCTTGTTTACTTAACAGTTGCGCTAAAACGGCTTCAGTTCTTTGTTCAGATAATTTATCTATATGTTCACCCTGTAAAAGAAAGTTGTACTCTAAAATTTGCTTTTTTTGATGAGGTGTGAGTTTTTCTACATGAGGATTAAGTAGATCGACACCAAGTTCAAGAACCTTGTACATTGCTTCGTTAATGAACTCTTCTTTTAATAATTGCTGGTAAGTTTGCATGGCAAAAGGAGCAACAGCATTTAATTCTTTTGCAATTGCGGAAGAAACAGTCCCTCGCTGGTGAAAATATTTTCTTAGGTCGCTCTTAGTGTGTTGCTTTCCAAGTTCTGTTAGCTCGAAAAGATGTTGAATAAGAGCTTGAAATTCCTGAAGGTGAGCATGATTCTCTTCCTCTTCTTCTGATTTATTGCGATTACTCCCTTTTATTTTTATAAGAATCCTGTCTAGTTGCTCAATAATGAATGTATCAACTTGGGACCTATGTTTATAACCATATAGTCCGCTCATCCCTCCTTCGATTACAGAAGAAATGCCTTGTAGATGAGAAAGAAGAGGAATGAGAATAGCTTTTTTTATAAAGAAAATAACAGGAATTTCTACTAAAGATAAGAGGGTTTTTAACAAATAAAGAAAAGTGTTTATAATGATAACAATTAAGATACTTAAGACTTTAACTACCAGATTGCTTCGAGCTATTGCAAAGTTAAAGGTTGATCCCATAAGTTGTTTAATCTTTGTAGTGGGTGGCTGAGGATTAATGAAATTGGCCATCAGCTGGTCTACCGTGGCTTGATCTAAGCTATTTCGAGAACTAAAGCTAATGGTACAGTTATCATAATATTTTCCTTTTGAGGAAAGACTTTTTTGGAAGGCTTCTTTTGGAGGGGATGGATCTGATCCCTCTGCATAGTCTCTTTGCACCTGAATCATAGAGCTAAGGCTTCTTTTTACAATATCAATCGGCACTTTGTCATACTGCTGGGTCGGATGATGCGAAGGTAGGAGACAGACTTCATGGCTAAACCCTATAAAATCCTTTATAAGGGGAGTAGTCAATGATTCAATGATAAAGTGAATAGTATCAGTAATAAAAGGGGTAGAATGAAATAAAGAGATTCCTGAAAGAGCTATAAAAGGGTGATGTTGAATAAAGTGAGGTAAACTCTTAAAACCTGCAATCTTTATGTTATGAAAAACAGAGGCTACAAATACAATAGGAATGGCTAAAGGAACGAGGAAATCAATTCCTAAAAGTGCTAAGAGAGGGTATCGTCGCCAAGTGGAAATACTCTTTGACTTATAGATTTGGCTCAAAAGCTCTTTTTTGAATTGCTTGCCTAGTTTATTAGTTTTTAACATGATCTCTGCATAAGCTTTTTTTGCTTCATTTCGATCGGAATGACCTAAGAAGATATAAAAGAGATGAAAAAGACCATAAAGTGGTAGTGTATGAGTGAGTTCCTCAATTTTGCTTTTAATTTTTGGTTCCCAGTCTTGTCTTATTTTGCTAACATCTTTTGGACTACTTCGATGTATTTCGGAGAGTTTGGCTTGAATTTTCTCTTTAGGAGAAAGGTTTTTTAGCATTTTGACTAAGTGATCATTTTCTTCAAATAATCGTTCAAGCCCCTTCAAAGTTTCAATTACGTGATGTCCTTGTTTAATGTTGTTTCCATAGCTTCTAAGCAAGCGTAGTATTTCTTTTCTTGGCTTAGGTTCGCTGATTGTGCCCACCCAGTTTGAAGCAGTGTCAATCCAACCTAAAATAACTTCAGATAGAGTTCCTAAAGTAGCTGGGTTTATACTACATAGTTCAATGGTTAAAGAAATATTGGCAATAAAATCGTCTGGATTTTCACATTTTTTGGTTCTTATTTTTGCTATTAATCTGTCAACTACTCTCTTTTGTGAACAATCGATAAGTCTTTTCCAGATTTCATTTTCTTGACGTAAACTACCTACATGAGCAGGTCGACTTTCTCCTTCTTGAAGTGGCATTTTACTTATTAAAAATGTGGTTATGACTCCTCTTAACTTTTCTAGATCAGGGACTAGACTTATTCTTAATGCAGGTGTTTTTTGCGCTGGCCTTGTTAGAGGTACGGAGTCAACCGGCACAATCCCGTTCCTTTCTTCATCAATAAGATCCTCTCTCCTTTGTTCTTCTGTTGAGAAGGATGAGAAGGCTCCTATACCATCATCCTTATCATCTCCAAAATGTTCTTTTCCTTCTGTTCTGGACCTGGGCAAGCTCGAAGAAAGCCCTGAAAAAGATATGTCGGGAAGAGAATATGGCATGGAGCCTTGTAGCTGCTGCTGAGCAACTTCTTCTTTGGCCATCTCCTGGGTAACAAAAACACCCAATTCTCCAAAAAGCTCAGGTTCATATTCTTCTACTTTTAATATAAGATTTCGTAGCCTTGTCATCGTTTCGTGAGGTAGCTCATACCCTTGAAGTTTGGACCGGATGGTCTGATGGAGCAATTCCTTTAAGGGGTGCAAGGGAGCCCGATGACGCGGAGAATGAGGTAAACTCTTTGGAGAGGAAAAAAAAGGTCCAATAAGAGGAATTGTACTCACCCTGCCAGCTAAATTTCCTGTTATTCCTCTGCTTGAGTTTTCCTCTGCTTGGAGAAGCTGAAGAGTGTCGTCTAGTAGACCGGCTCTTATAGGATGTTCTAAAGGAGATGCATGATAATTCTGTAGTGCCTTATATAATTTAAGCAATTGCACTACGGCAACGTTTCCCGTCCAAGCCCCTGCCCAGGTCTTATTCTGGCAGGTCAAAAGAGGCTCTAAAGAATCGATTGCTTCTTCTACCTTAGAAAGGTAAGGCTCACGGCTGACATTTTCTTGAAGAGCTTGTAATTTTGCAATGGCTAGCGCAATGTCCTGAGCAGAAGCTTCGGTGAGATGGGCTCGTTTTCTATATTGGTCTCGAAGTATAGCAGGTACAATAAATACACCAGCTACACCACATGTGCTAAGCGCTGTGCTTCCCATAATCACCATCGCCATAATATAATCCTTTTTAAATTTCCTATGAAAATGGTATAAAATTTAATGATTAAAGTAAATACTATAAATTTAAAAATTTAAATGGTAACTTGTCTCTCCTTAATTTCTTCTTACAGCCTAGGATTAAATATCTCTTAAAATTTTAAATAAATGGAGTTAATTAAAAAAAGTGAAAGAATTTGATGAACTTTTAAAGATCTCTGAAACCCTTTGTGGGCCGGAAGGGTGCTCCTGGGATAAAAAGCAAAACTTTAAAACGTTGCGCCGCTATCTTCTAGAAGAGACGCATGAGGTGCTAGAAGCAGTCGATCTGGAGAGAGATGATCTGATCGTCGAGGAGCTGGGTGATCTTCTTTATACTATTATTTTTTATACTACCTTAGGAAAACAGAAAGGGACCTTCACCATTCAGGAGGTCATGCAAACAGTTAAGGAAAAGCTCATTCGGCGCCATCCTCATGTTTTTGGAGGGGTAACGGTTAAAAATGAGGAAGAAATTATCCAAAATTGGGAGAAAATCAAAAAAGAGGAAAAGGAAAAAAAAGGGGAAAAAGCTCCTAAGGAGTTTGCAGCTAAAACCCTAGGAGCTCTTTGTCAAGGACAAAAGCTTTTAGAGAAAATGCGTAGGGATAGGATAAACATGCCTGACATGGAAGTGAAGTCGGAGGAGGAGAAAATAGCAAAAGAGCTTGTGGATCTTTTAATCTCTGAGGGTTAAATTCCCCGCAGCTTGCTGCGTAAAAGCTCTGATGTTAAATTATGAGAGATGAGTAAGTACGTCCACAAAAGTCATAATGTATCGGTTCTGATGTACCACATAGTTTGTCCAGCAAAATAC
>JACPWA010000030.1 GCA_016191565.1 Simkania negevensis
GTTTTTCTCAAAGTAGTGGAAAAACAAAAGGAAACTAGGAAAAAGAAAAAGGAAAAAGAGGAGAGAGAGGAAAATCCTAGACTGAAAAAAAAAGGTTCCTTTTTTAAGCACATTATCTTTCTGGAAAAGAGATTGAAAGCTTTTCTTGCTAACTCTTGAGATAAAAAGAAATCTCATATTCACTTTCATTCCGTTTCCACCCTATTTCTTTCTCATGATCAATAAATACATCTCCTTCTACAAGAGCATCGTGAAACTCTCTGACAAACTGCCCCTCTTTAGCCTGGAGCTTAAGATCTACCCGAATTTTTGGAAGCGCCGCCCCTTTTTGGAAAGAGGAAAGATCTTCTATTGTATAGCAGACTTCTTCAATTGTAATTCCTCCCTCTTCTCGATTTAGCTTTGGGTGATCGCTCAAATAGCTTAAAAGATCTGCCACTTTAGGAACAGGGGCAAAAGAGTAAAAATGGCTTTTTGAGTGCAGAGCTTTCTCTTTTAATAATTCAATTTTCCCCTGAACTTTCTTTGCAGCTATAGCTTGAGAAAGGGAAGGGAGCTCCTCTTTATAAGTTTCGATAAGAGTCTCGATCTTTTTTTCTATTCTGCTCTCCTTGTGCTTGATTAAATAATGGGAAACTAGAAAAACAAAGACAAAGAAAAGAGTGGAAAGAAAAGCCCCTCGCAATATGCCGTGCAGTATTTTTTTTATTCTCCCAGGAGAAATAAACGCCCTCTCTCGCCACTCAATAGTTTTCTCATCCTGTTTTAAAATATCAAGTGAAAGACCAAGAGGAATAGCATAAGGTTTTATCGTCTGCAGATCAAACCCCCGGCAGCCTTCCACCTCTAATAAGGTAAGCTTCTCTTCAGCTCCCGATACAATCAGCGATTCCAACGTAAAAGAGAGATTTCCATCTCCTAAAAAAAGAAGAGGAGGTAGAGAAAGTTCCTTACTTCTCTTAGTAAAAAAGCATAAGGCGCGATCGATTCTTTGTTTGAACTGTTCCGCAAGAGCAAAGAGGTGAGGAAATTCCTCTTGTTTTAACTTATTTAGATCAAGCTGACGAATCTGATGAATCCCCTTCTCCTCTGTCAAATAGGGGTTGTCTTCTAAGCAGGCAGAAAAAAAATCTTGAGTTCCTAAAGAAAGAGAAAGATGGGAATCAATCATCTGCTGCTGAATCAGAACTAGCTCTGTCCTTTCAACACCAATATGAATCACTAGAAGGGAAGGATAGTTAGGGGCAAGCCACTCTCCCATCCGAAAAAGGGCCATTGGGGTCGAGGAGAGCCACTCAGGGTCTAAAAGTTCCTTCTCCAATTTTTCTAAAAAAACCCTAAGAAATTTTTTTGAAAGGGCAAACAAAGTGAGTTCTGTCATCTCACCTTTTCTTTGAAAGAGAGGTTTCACTACCCCTTCTTCCATAGAGTATGGAATTAAAGATTTTAGTTGAAAAGGGAGGGTTTTTAGAATAGCTCTTCTCTTTTTTAAAGGGGTTTTCATCTTTCGAATGAAAAGATCTTTCCCTTCTATTCCTGCTACAAAGCTCCACTCTTTTTCTAAGATTTTTTTTAATTTAAGTTCTTCTTTAAGATTTTGCTCCTCATGAAAGGTATGTAAAAAATCGATTGCAATCCCTTTCCGATCTCTTCTGAGACCTACCACCCTTCTTTGCGAGGCTTCTTTGTGAATTCCAACAACTTGCATTTCTTTGCTAAATAAAAAAAATATTGAGAGATAATTCTTTGAGTGTAAATAAAAATGCTTAGCCCAGCTCATACATAACCTTGGCAGCCAAGACATTAATTAATTTCTAATAAATCGAATATCCTTATCATTAGAATCTTGGACTTACTCGGAAAATCGATAGATGGGCTGTCATAGCATGCATGAGCCTTCTTATTCTTTATAGATGATTGCATAATATCATAATTTTTGCGATCCTTATCTCCCTAAGAGAGTATATATGCTTGCTATTTATCTCATTAAAGCGGTTCAACTACTTTTTTTGTGTTATATCATTATGATCCTATTGCGGATCATAGGGAGTTGGTTTCCCTCTTTTCGCTATACTAAGTTTATGCATTTTATTGCCCATTACACCGACCCCTATCTCAATCTTTTCCGCCGTTTTATTCCTCCGATTGGAGGGACGCTTGATCTTAGCCCCCTTCTGGGCTATATCGTGCTCAAAATTGTTGAAGCGATCGTGATCCGGATCCTCATAGCTATCTTTTAAAGGTTCCATGGGAAGCAAATCTCGATTCATTAAACCTCTACAAATCGGTTCCCTTTCTCTTTCTTCCAACATCGCTTACGCTCCTCTTGCAGGCTGTTCCGATTATCCTTTTCGGCAGATGTCTGCGCTCTATAAGCCCGGTTTAATGTATTGCGAAATGGTAAAAATGGAACCTCTACTCCGAAATGATCCAAATACCTATGAGATGCTTGACTATGATCTTAGCATGGCCCCGATCGGCGCGCAACTTTGTGGTAGCAATCCTAAGCTCGCGGCCCCTGCCTCTAAGATTATTGAAGAACTCGGTTTCCATCTGATCGACCTCAACTGCGGTTGCCCGGTAGATAAGGTAACCAAAGATGGAAGTGGTTCAGGACTTTTAAAAGATCCAGAAAAAATTGGAGAGATTATTTCCAACATGGTCGCTGCGGTAAAAATTCCTGTCACTCTTAAAATCAGAACAGGATGGGATGAAAAAAACATCAACGCCAAAGAGATTACGCAGATTGCAGAGGAAGCAGGAGCTCAGATCATCACCATCCATGGAAGGACAAGAGAGCAAAAATACACAGGAACTGCGAACTGGGATCATATTAAGGAATGCAAAGAGGTTGCTAAGAAGATCAAAGTATTTGGCAATGGAGATGTATTTGATGCCTCGCACGCTATCGCTCTTTTTTCTCATACCAATTGCGATGGGGTGCTCGTTTCAAGGGGAACTCTAGGACAACCCTGGATTGCCCAAGAGATCAAGCGGCTTGATCAAGAAGAACCTCCCCTTTCTCTATCGGGATTTGAGACGCGCGACCTTCTCTTAAAACATATGTCTTTTATTGTCTCCTATCGCCAGGAGCGATTGGCCATCCTCGATATGCGCCGCGTAGGATGCTGGTACTTAAGAAAGGGAGAGGGGACTAAAAAGCTACGCCACTCAATCAACACTTGCAACGACTTAAAAGAAATCGAAGCACTGATTAAGGGCTATGACTGGAGCTGCCTTAATAGCTAATGAATTCCATACCAAGCGAGACTGATTGCAGAAAAGCTAGGGCTTGTAGGCTACATAAAAGATCTTAAAAACTCACCTTACGCAAAAAGGGGCCAGGGAGCTTATGCAAAAACTGCAAAAGCTCCCTTTCCCCGTTCAGATTGCTTCGATCATGGAATCGAAATCACCTAGCAGAGAAAACTATTGCTCTTTTTCTACTTTTAAAGATTAGAAATCAAGCTTTAGATCCAAAGTAATTCCGTAGATTCCAGTATCTTGAGAGCTTCTGCTATACTTTAAAGTAGCAGATTCGTCAATCACAAGAGCTTGGTTCAGTCTCCACCAGTATTGCGCTTCAAATCCAAGGCCAACGCCAATGTGTTGCTTATTGTCGTTAAAATACTTGTCGTAGCGCACACCCAATTTATAATCAACCATTGGAACGAGTGAATGCTGTTTAGACTTCAACTTGATCTTATTGTCGCTGATGCTAAAATCTTCTTTATGAACAACATCAAAGAGCCCTACAAGAAGAGCGCCATCGATATTTCCAACGAGACTAAACCCGCAGCCAAGAGACCATGTTGTGTTGAAGCCTAGGCGTGGTCCCATACCCCAAAAATCATTATCATCTTTTACTTCCACTGTGTTCAGGTCAAGTCCTAACCCGCTAAAAGCCGTCCCAGGTAGGGCAACTGGAGAGCCACCTGTGTAGCGCACATGCTGGTTTTGCTCAACCCATGCGCTTTTTAGACCAGCAAAAGGGCGGAAAGATAGCTGCTTGCTGATAAAAAAGGCTCTACCAAGCTCTACATCTACAGTCTGATAGTCAAAATCAAACTCTGATTTCGCTGATTGGCAGGTAACAAATAAACCATTTGCAACTGCTGGTTGTACAATACGAGCAGCTCCTCTAAGGGGAACTACTGCAGCATTTGCTCCGGGATTAGAGGATTCACTATCCCCTGTGTTAAATCGGGTATAATTCGCACGGACATCCCAACCATCGTGCTCTGTATTATATCCAGCTCCTAGTCTAAAGCCCCAATTCCACTCAAAGTCGTGGCATTTAGTGTCCCCTTCAATAGGAAGAACTCCTGCTGGCTTTGAATCGGTATATCCAAATTCTGTCCCGCCAATCTTAGCGTGCCAGTAAAGCACATCGGCAGTAATAAAAAACCCTTGTCCATCTACTTGTGGACGGGCTAATGCTGTTAAAGCACCAAATGTTCCCATGGCGGTTTCGGTGCCTACTTGCTTCATTTGATTTTCAAGTTGCAGCACACGGTCATCCATTCCCATTGCATTTAAAGCAATAGAGCTGGTCATAAGAGCACTGAAGAAAATCAGCCCCTTTTTCATAGTTTTTTTATTCATGTTTTCCCTGCTTTTTCTAATGATTATAAAAAGCTGCAGCCCTCATTAGAAGGGGCTGCAGCTCAATTTAACTACAAAACCTTCCGTTTACTTTAGAAGTCTAGTTTTAGATCCAAAGTAATTCCGTAGATTCCAGTATCTTGAGAGCTTCTGCTATACTTTAAAGTAGCAGATTCGTCAATCACAAGAGCTTGGTTCAGTCTCCACCAGTATTGCGCTTCAAA
>JACPWA010000031.1 GCA_016191565.1 Simkania negevensis
GATGGAAATAGTATTCTTTTACATCCTCCCCATGATTACCCTGATGGGTTCCTAGACCAAATAAGCGCTCCTTTAAGGTAGGATCTTGTCCATTCCAAAAAGCATGGGTGAGAAGCAGCACCTGATACCGATCGCAAAGTCCTGCAATCCCATCTTCTCCCCAGCGATATACCTTTCTATGAGCCATTTGATAGGTGAAGTAATCCCATGCATTTCCATCGGAACTATAATCCTCTCGCACCGTTCCCCACGCTCTTTCTGAAACATAAGGACCCCATTTTCTCCAAGGAGAGACTACTCCTCCCACCTGGAGGAGACGCATCTCCTCTTCTGTAAGCTCTATCTGCTTGCCTAACAAAAAAATTCTCCAAAAATTAAATAACTAGATAAAGTAGAGCCATACCTTGTTTCTTTATTCCTGGCAATTGCCTTGCATAAACTAGCTCGTTACCTGACAAAAATTATCTTGCTAGAGCAAACAAGGTAAAGGCAAAACAATTAGACCGACGCATAAAATAGCCAAATAAAGGTTGAACTTTAGCCTTATTCATATTCGCAAAAAATGAGCTTCCTTATTATAATAGAGTAAGAAAGCCGAATTCCTCCCTATATGAAGAAATGGATCTATTTTTACTCATTAGCTACGGAGAAAAGAAGATTTCAAGTGGGCTCACAGGGATCATTAACGGGTCGGTTCCCATTTTTACAGCAGTTTTAGCTCATCATTTTCTTCCTAATGACAAGATCAGCTTGGGAAAAACTCTGGGAATCTCTTCTGGAATGATCGGTCTTCTTGTCATTTTTGCTCCTACTATTTTTGGAGAGCAGCTGGGAAGTGCTCTGGGAATGGGAATGGTAGTAATCGCTTCGATCTTTTATGCAATGGGGATGATCTACATGAAAAAACATCTCCAAAATCTTCCTCCGCTCATCGGCCCCACGGGGCAACTCTTTTTCACCTCTTTAGTTCTTCTTCCTGCGACCCTCATTTTACATATCTCAAGTCCTATGTCGCTTCCTTCCTGGCAGGTGGTAGGAAGCATTATTGGTCTTGGATTTTTAGGCACTTTTCTCGCCTTTATACTTTATTACAAAATACTCCAAATTGCGAGCGCCACTGAACTGTCCTATAGTGCTCTCATTTTCCCAGT
>JACPWA010000032.1 GCA_016191565.1 Simkania negevensis
AGCTGCACGAGATTTTTGCCAAGTGGAATGAGGGAGAGCTGAGTAGCTATCTGATCGAAATTACGAGTGCGATTTTTGGTGTGAAAGAAAAAGAGGGCTCTTTGGTAGTAGATAAGATTTTAGATGTGGCAGGTCAAAAAGGGACAGGAAAATGGACTGGGATTAGCGCTCTTGATTTAGGGATGCCCCTTACCCTAATTGCTGAGGCTGTTTTTGCCAGGTGCGTTTCTGCATTGAAGGAGGAGCGGCTGGAAATGAGCAAGCATTTTAGGGGGCCAAAAATTTCCTTTAAAGGAAATAAAGAGGAGATGGTTGAGAAGATCAAGCAGGCTCTTTATGCTTCCAAAATCATCAGTTATGTGCAAGGCTTTATGCTGATGCGAGCTGCTGCTAAAGAGATGAAATGGCATTTAGAGTACGGATCAATTGCTCTAATGTGGAGGGGAGGTTGTATCATTCGCAGTCGATTTTTAAAAGAGATTAAAAAGGGATTTGATCAAAGTCCAGACCTCAGCTCTCTTTTACTCGACCCCTTCTTTCAAAAGGAGATTAAGAGATGTGAGCCTTCTTGGCGCTCTGTTGTTTCCCTATCTGCCGAAATAGGAATTCCCACTCCTTGTTTTAGCAGCGCTCTTTCTTTTTTTGATGGGTATCGGCAGGAAAGGTTGCCAGCAAATCTTTTGCAAGCCCAAAGAGACTTTTTCGGAGCTCATACCTACGAAAGGATCGATGCACCGCGAGGAAAATTTTTTCACACAAATTGGACAGGAACAGGAGGGGATATCAGCTCCAGCACTTATAATGCATAGAAACCTGAGTTTTGGGTTTAATTTGCTCATTATCAACGATCTTTTCGTAAGTTTGCTCCTTTTTTTTCTCAAGAATATCACCTTCGGATATTCCCCTCGAAAAAAAAGAATCAAACTCCCCCGAAAACCTCTGTTGATTCTGAGTAAATTGAACCCAAAACTCAGGTTAGAAAGGGAGACCTTGAAGCCAAGGTCTCCAAAGTAGGGTTATTGTAAAATGTGATTGTAATTCAACACGAATGTAGGTTTTAAGATCTCAAGCTGTTTAAAAGCGTGATTTAGATCATTGTGCTCGTCAGAATGATCATAGCTGTCTACGAGAAGAGCAATTTGATCGTAAATCTCATGCATCTGATGTGCCATCTTCTTCTTATGTCCAGAAAGGTTCATTCCTTCTACTTTCTTGAGTTCCATGCGCATCTCATTAAGAGTATCTTGCAGCATTTTCATTGCTCTTTCATGGTCTACTTCTTTCATATCCCTATCCTCCTTTTTTCCCGGCCTTACCTTATTCTAAAATTGTAGAGAATTATTCTGCTAGAAGAAAGAGTAATCATTTGAAAAAGAGTTATTTAGGAAATGTCTTCTGCTTTGAGGACTTCCATGAAAGCAGATTGAGGGATATGGACTTTGCCGATTTCCTTCATCTTTTTCTTCCCTTTTTTCTGCTTTTCCCAGAGCTTGCGTTTCCGGGTGATATCTCCGCCGTAGCATTTTGCAGTAACGTTCTTTCCAAGAGCAGAAAGGGTCTCACGGGCGATAATTTTTCCACCAATTGCAGCTTGGATTGGCACCTTAAATTGCTGGCGAGGAATCACTTCACTGAGTTTACGGCAGATCGCTCTTCCCTTTGATTCTGCTTTAGTTTGATGAACCAGGCAGGAAAAAGGGTCGACCACTTCATCATTTACCTTGATTTCAAGTTTAACAATATTGCTTTCCTTATAATGGCTAAATTCGTAATCAAATGATCCATAGCCTCTTGTAATCGACTTTAGCTTATCATTAAAGTCGGTGAAAATCTCATTCATCGGGAAACTAAAAGTGAGAAGAAGGCGATTTACGCCGATTGTCTCTGTCTTGTCTAACATGCCCCTTTTTTCTTTTCCTAAAGCCATCAGAGCGCCAAGATAGTCGGGAGGACTCATGATATGAGCTATTACCCATGGCTCTTCGACAAATGAGATCATAGAGGGATCAGGGTAGTGGGCCGGATTATCGATCAGCTTTTCTTCTCCACTCGAAAGGGTTACTTTATAGACTACACTAGGGGCTGTGGTGAGGATATCAATATCAAATTCCCTTTGGAGCCTTTCAAAGGTGATTTCGAGGTGGAGGAGCCCTAAAAAGCCACATCTGAATCCAAAACCAAGAGCTAAGCTGCTTTCCTGTTCAATATGGAGAGCAGAATCATTGAGTTGGAGCTTCCCCAACGCATCTCTTACTTTTTCAAAGTCAGAGGAATCGATCGGATAAATGCCAGCATAGACGACAGGTTTTACAATGCGAAAACCAGGTAGAGGGATCTCACAGCCCCCTTTAAAGGAAGTAACTGTATCGCCGCTCTTTACATCAGCAGTATTTTTAATATTAGCGATGAAATAGCCTACTTCCCCCGGCCTTAGGGATTCGACCGGTTTTTCATGGGGAGAAAACACTCCTACCTCAAGCACTTCAAAACTCTTTTCAGTAGCCATAAACCGGATCTGGGTCTTTTTCTTGATCTCGCCGCTAATCATCCGGACATAAGATCGATTTTATTAAGGATAGGAAGTACCTCTAAATTTCTGTCAACTGCCATGTGCACATTGGCCAGAGTTTGCGCTTGGACTCCTTGAACAGCATCAACGACCAAGAGAGCCCCTTCACAGGCAGCAAGAGAGCGGGAGACCTCGTAAGAGAAATCAACATGGCCTGGAGTATCGATAAAGTTGATCTGATAAAGGTCTCCATCTTTCCCTTTATAATACATGGTGACAGGATGGGCTTTGATGGTGATTCCCCGCTCCCTTTCAAGGTCCATATCATCAAGAAGCTGTTCTTGCATCTCCCTTTGAGGCACCGTCCCTGTAAATTCTAAGAGTCGATCGGAAAGGGTCGATTTTCCATGGTCGATATGGGCAATAATAGAAAAATTGCGAATCTTTTTGGGGTCGTATTTAAACACGGTAGCTTAGCCTGCTTAAGTTAAGTGCTCACCTTATGCAAAAAAGAAGAGCAGAGAAAATCAATCTTTTATTCCTCTATCTCCCCTTTTTGCGTAAGGTGAGTTAAGTAGAATGTAGGCGATTGGGAGTTAGAAATCAATGAAAAGAAAAAGCCCTTTTCAGATATTAAAAAGGGCTTTTTTAGAAATATCTTTAAAGAAAAAGTTTAAGAAGGCTGAGCTGCTGTAGCTCCTTCTTGCATTTTTTCTGCTTCTTCTTCCTTATCTTTTTCTGCTGAAAGAGTAACAAATCTCTTACCTAGAGCCTTGGCAGCGCTCATCCATGCAGCAACGATGACAAGGAAAATGGTAGCAATATAAGGAGTAGCGGCGATCGAAGAGCCAAGGAGAATGATCAAAGGCTGTTGGATGAGTGAACCTGCTGATTTCCCGAGTCTTGCTCCTACAACGTCTACAGCTGCTTTCCCTTTTACTTTTTGTTCTTGGTCAAGAGGGATGTATGCCATCTCTTTTGTTGGATCGAAGAAAGAGTATTTCAGTGATTTTGTTGCAATATTTTGGATCATTCCGATCATTACCGCAAGGGTAAGAAAATCAAAACTACCGCCCACAAAGGCACCGAGTGGTTTTTGGAAAAGAATAAAGGAGAAGAATGCTACTCCAGTTACAAGGAGAATGATAGGGGTAATCAATGCTGATTTGCTCCAACCAAATTTTCTGATGACATTTCCGCTGAGGAAGAAGGTGATAAGAATTGTAACAATTCCTGTCATTTCAGAAAATTCTCCCATGAAGAAAGAGTAGGAATTCGGATCACTTTGGAATTTTATTTTTAGCTGACTTTTCCAGATCACTTCTACAAGATTAATTGCCGCACCGTAACCAAATACGAGGATAGCAATCAGACCAAGGTATTTTGAGCGGATCAAATAGAGGAAACTGTCTTTCATAGAAAGCTTTGGTTTTTCTTTTTTCACTACTTTCTGCTCAGAAGGGTCATAAAAGCGTTTATCGCTAAGGACATATTTTTGCATCCATGCATAAATACCCATCATAAGCAGTCCGCTGAGTACTACGATTCCCATCATGTAGTTCAAAGAGACTTGCCATGGATCTCCCACCGTAATGCTTCCTCTGATCTTTGAAGCCCACTGAATAAAGCGACCAGAAAAGATAAGGGAAATATTGGCAAACACCATAAAGATTGTGTAGAACCTTTTTGATTCAGAAACTTTGCTGATATCATTGGCAAATCCCCAAAAAAGAAGGGAGACACCGACACTTCCCCAAAGCTCAGACATCACATAGAAAAGAGAATAGGTCCAATTTCTAATGATTGCAATCAACCCCATAAATCCTTTAGGAAGGAAGCTTTGCAGGTGATCGCAGAAAGCATGTGGGTGAAGAGCATCGCGTAAAGGATAAAATACTGTAGCAAATAAACCGAAAAAGAGGAGAAAAGGGGCGATCGATGTATAAAACAGAGCTTTCTTACTCAGTTTATTGCTTAGCTTAGCATAGATGATCATAAAGATGATCGCGCAGGGCACTACGCCATAGACTTTAAGGAAAGGAATGGCCTCAGCTCCAGAACCTGGACCGGTAACGATAAGAGTATCTTTGGTATCTCTTAAAACAGTGTAGTTAAAAAGAATGAAGAAAAAGATCAAAACCATCGGTATGAGCTTTTTTAGTTCAAAAGAATGGACGGGCCAAAGGCGCGATCTCCATTTTCCAAATGTCTGTGTTGCTTGTGACATGTTCTCTAATCCTAGCAGTTAAAATGTTTATTTATATAAACTATACCCTAAAGAACCTGAAAAATCGAGATTTCGGCAGAACGTTCGCTTAAGCCCAAATCCGATTTTTCAAGTTCTTTGGATATCACTGAAACCCCTTTAGCGAGATTTCTCTAGGGCACATAATTGAATAATGATTTACAATATGCTTTCCCTAATGTTGGCAGCTCAGTATAACTGATTTTCTTAAAATTTCAAGCGAAAAAAAATTATAAAAATTTTCAGTCACTCTTATACTTATTTTTGAGAAGAGATCATCTCTGCACCTGCAGCAATCATTGCTTGCTGTGCATTTACTGCTTCTACATAGCTATTCCAAAGTTCTTGTTCTACTACTCCATGGCGAATGGACTGGATCAGTTCCCGTTTGCAGGTAGCAAGGGACTTCTTTGGACTAAGCACTGTAATCATCTCTTTGTCGCCAGCAAGTCTTGCTATATTTAATAGTTTTTCAAGTTGCAATTTTGTAAAAGTAAGGTGGTCTTTCTTTTTTCTCGATCCTCTTGCTGCCCTTTGCTTGGGAGGAACTACTAAAGGACGATCTGGAGAAAGAATGAATTTTTCAATTAGAGAGCTAAGCTCTCCTGGTTCTTTCACTTTCATTTTTTTTAATGTAAAATGATGCATATAGCCCCCACTTGTCATCGGGATATATTTGCAAAGATCATTTTCTTTTGAGCCGCGTACTTTTTTGATCGCTTTTTCGATCACCCCTTCGAGTTCATCGAGTTTTCTTGTTTTGTTTTTAGCATCGCTTAAGTTCATTTTTGATCCTTTTTCTTGTGAATAAATTGTTTTCTATTAAGAGCGCATAAACAAGTAATAAAAAACGGGGTTCTTTTTAACATGCGCTCCATTTTTAAAGTCATTGCTCATCACGTTCTTTTTAAAAGAAAGAAGAACTTTTTTATTACTTGCCTATACCTTGTTTAGTTAACTCAGTCAAAATAAACTGCACTTTTAACACTGTAATAGAGTCATCTTAAAACTTTTAAACAATTGCCTCATTAATTGCAATGATTAACTTCAGAAAGTGCTTAAAAGGCATTTTTCTTTAATTATGCAAATTTTAATGAGATTAGGTGTTTTTGTAAATTTAATTTTCTTTATCTTGTGAGTTAGTTCGGTTCAAAATAGAATAGCATTTATGGATTTATGCTTTCATTGAAAAGTTAAAGTATCTGGCAGCTAATCACAACCACTTCCACATCAGCCGAAACATTAAAAATTAAGTTTACAGAACATTAACTACTCCAACCCAATAAGCGTAAAGTTTACTCGAAAATATAGATAGAGTAGGTATATTATATGATGTAGATATGAAATCAGTTTTTTTTAAAGCTTTTCCTTTTCTTTTTCTGTTCTTTTTTCTTTTTGCTTCTGTTTCTTCCTGTGCAAAAGGAGGTAATGGAGGAAAAGGCTCCCTAAATGAGTGGATGGAAGATCATGGGAAAGTCAAGGTCCTTTCCACTCTGGCAATGATCGATGACCTGGTAGCCCAGGTGGGAGGAGAGGTAATTGACCATATAAGCTTATTTGTAGGAGAAATCGATCCTCATAGCTACGAGTTAGTTAAAGGGGACGATGAAAAGCTTGCTCGGGCAGATCTCATTTTTTATCTTGGACTCGGTCTCGAACATGGAGCGAGTTTAAGGTATTATTTGGAGAATAGAAAAGAGGCTATTGCCCTTGGAGAAGGGGTCTATCAAAAAGAGAAGGAGCAGTTTATTTTTGTAGAGGGACAGATTGATCCACATATCTGGATGGATATAACTCTTTTTACGAAGGTGATTGATCCAATTGTCCTAGAACTTTCTTTAAAAGATCCTTCTCATGCCTCTTTATTCCGAGAGAATGGGGAAAAGCTGAAGAAAAGAATGTTTGATACAGATCGACGCTTAAAGGAGGTGATGAGTAAGATTCCTCTAGAGCGGCGCTATCTTGTCACCTCCCATGATGCGTTTAATTACTTCACCCGTCATTATTTAGCTGATGAAGAGCATCCAGAGGAATGGAAAAAGCATTTTATTGCTCCAGAGGGGTTAGCTCCAGAGGGGCAAATGAGTAGCTTGGATATTCAGAAAGTGAGTGATTTTTTGTGTAACTATCAGGTTTCTGTGATCTTTCCTGAAGCAAATGTTAGCCGAGATTCTTTAACAAAAATTGTTTCTGTCTGTCGCAAAAGGGGATTAGAGGTAGAAATTGCCAAAACCCATCTCTTCGGAGATACCATGCAAGGTCGATCTAGAAATGGAGAAGGCGGCTATCTCAAAATGATGGAACATAATGTAAAGGTACTCAGCTATTATTTCTCTAATCGGGAGGAGAAAAGTGAGAGATAAGAGAGCTACTAAGGCGCTTGAAGTTGCAAGTCTCAGCGTGAACTATGATAAAACCTCTGTTCTTTGGGATCTTACATTTAAAATAGTGCAGGGAAATCTAGTAGGGGTAATCGGACCGAATGGGGCTGGGAAAAGCACTCTTTTAAAAGCGCTTTTAGGAATTATTAAACCTATTTCAGGAACAGCTCTGTTTTTTGGTCTCCCCTTTTCTAAAGCTTATCGGCGGATTGCCTACGTTCCTCAGAGGGAATCGGTAGATTGGAGTTTTCCGATTACTGTTTTTGATGTGGCTTTGATGGGAAGATATGGACACCTTGGCCCGATCAAGTGGGTAAGAAAGGCAGATAGGCGAGCAGCTATGGGAGTCCTTGAAACCTTAGGACTGGATTCCCTTATAGATCGACAGATCAACCAGCTCTCTGGGGGGCAGCAGCAGCGTCTTTTCATTGCTAGAGCGCTTCTTCAAGAAGCAGATCTCTATTTTCTTGATGAGCCTTTTGCTGGGATTGATAAAACAACAGAAAAAGTGATTATTGATGTGCTTAAAGGGCTAAAAAATAAGGGCAAAACCCTTTTGATCGTTCACCATGATCTCAACACCGTTGAAGCCTATTTTGATTCTGTTTTAATTTTGAATACAAGTTTAATTGCCTACGGAGAGATACGAGAGGCTTTTACACAGGAGAACATCAGCCAGGCTTTCGGTCCAACAGGAGTCCTTTTCCAAGAAGCGCTTAAACTTTCCAAGGATAAGTTAGTTGGGATCTAGTGCTCTGTAAACTTAATTTTTGGTATTTCGGCTGACGTGAAAGTTCCCGCCGTTTGCCGATCATAAATGGGCTAGTATTAACTAAATACAAGCCTATTTATGATCGGCAAACGTCGGGGCTTTGACGCAGCCCAAATGGCAAAAATTAAGTTTACAGAGCACTAGATGGATATCTCGTTTATTGATTTTTTTATAGATCCTGTTTTGCAGGCGCCTACTTTAGGCTCAATGCTGATGGCACTTTCTTCAGCTCTTGTCGGAGTTCTTGTCTTTGTCAAAAGGCGTTCTCTCATTGGAGAGTCTCTTTCTCATGCAGCTTATCCTGGGGTGGTGCTTAGCTTGGCTTTTCTCTCTCATTTTTTTCATCCCTCTGACCTTTGGATGGTCCCTTTTATCTTAGGGGGGGCATTTCTCTTCTCTTTTCTTGGACTATTATCTATAGAAATTTTGGAGAAAAAATTTCAGATCCATTCTGATGCGGCTCTCTGTCTTATTTTATCGACTTTTCTAGGGTTTGGGGTTTTAGTAGCAAGTCAGCTTCAGCTGGCCGCTCCTCTTTGGTATCGTCACATTTATCTTTTCTTATATGGTCAAACAGCAACCATGACAAATGCTCATGTCGTTTTATATGCTATCCTCAGCTTCTCCATTCTCCTTTTTATTCTTCTTAAGTTTCGGCAAATCCAGTTGATTACATTTGATCTTTCTTTTGCTCGGAATGTAGGAATCGAGAAGATCACCTCTGAAGGAGCGCTCCATCTTCTCCTTATCTTGGCTATTGTGATTGGGATGAGAAGCGTAGGAGTAGTCTTAATGTCGGGAATGCTAATTGCCCCTGCAGTAGCTGCCCGCCAGTTTACAAATCGCTTATCTGGTATGTTCCTTTTTTCCTCCCTTTTTGCCCTCCTCAGCGGGTTTGGAGGCAATTATCTATCTATAAAAATTCCGACTTGGATGGCGACAGGCAGTAACTTTTCTCTTCCGACAGGGCCCATGATACTCCTCATTGCTGCCCTCCTTGCGTTTCTTTCCCTCCTTTTTGCTCCTTCTAGAGGGCTAGTGAGCCGCCTCTTTCGGATCCTTTTTTTTCAGATCCAGTGCCTAGAGGAAAATGTGCTCAAGACTTTTTGGAAAAAAGGAACCCATCTTTCCTTAAGCTTGGGAGAGATTCTCCACTGGAATCAGGTAGCGAAAGGGAAACTCTGGTGGATCCTTTTCCGTTTAAGACAGGAGGGATGGGTAGGGGAAAAAAAGAAAAGATTTTTTCTCACCTCAGATGGAATTAAAAGAGCAACTCACCTCATCCGGCTCCATCGCTTATGGGAGGTTTATCTCTCTTCTCAACTGAAGATGGGAGAGGAAAGGGTCCATCGAAGTGCTGAAGAAATGGAACACATCATCACACCCGAACTAGAAAAAGAGCTCACTAAGCTTCTAAAAAATCCTCAAAAAGATCCCCATCATCAGCCGATTCCACAAAAGGAGGATCTCCCATGAGTCTGCTCTCCTTTGCTTTAAACCCCTATTTTGGAAAGACACTATTTTCTTTTTTTGCCGTTTTTCTTCATCGCCTTTTTCTTTTGTTTACAGGGCAATTAGGACTAGGAGAACTTGCCGCTGATGAGATCCAGATCCTTGTTCTTCTCCTTTTAGCTATCTCCTCCTCTCTGGTAGGAACTTTTCTTGTTCTCAAGAAGATGACTATGGTAGCAAACTCGCTTTCTCATACTATCCTACTAGGGATTGTAATCACTTATTTGATCTTTCAGCCGATGGCCTTCTTAGAGGGGAAAGCTTTTTTTCTTTCTTTGAAAATGGTGGTAGTGGCCTCTTTGCTCACCGCCCTTCTCACCACCCTTTGTACAGAGGGGCTATCTCGTGGCCTTAGATTGCAAGAGGATGCAAGTATTGGTTTGGTCTTCACCACCTTTTTCTCTTTGGGAATCGTCCTAGTCACTGTTTTCACCCGCAGTAGTCATATTGGGCTTGAGGCGATTATGGGCAATGTCGATGCTCTTCACTTCGATGACTTGAAATTGGTCTTTTCCCTTTTTATCCTCAATCTTCTTTTGGTTATTATTTTTTTTAAACGGTTAGAAATAAGCAGCTTTGATCCTACATTTGCTCGGAGTTTTGGGGTTTCTACCCTCCTTTTCAATCTCCTTTTAATGCTACAGACCGCAGCTACTGCAATTGGTGGCTTTCGCGCTGTAGGGGTATTTCTCTTCTTAGCTCTTCTTGTTGCACCTGTCTTGACAGCCCGCTTTTTTGTCTCCAGCTTAAAAGCGCTTCTCCTTCTTTCTGCCCTTATTGGCTCTGCAGGGTCGATCTTTGCAGTTGCCCTCTCTAGGCATATCTTGACCCTTTACAACCTTCCTCTCTCCACTGCAGGGATTGTCATTACCACTCTTGCCTTTTTCTTTCTCGTTTCTCTCCTGATTTTCCACTGGAAAAGAAGAGCCTGAAAACAGCACTAGAACAGATCTGAATGTGATCCGGTTCTCACCAGGATAATAGACTCGTTTGTTTTTAGATAAATAAGAAGCCAGTCTGGCTCTATGTGAAGTTCCCAATGGTCCTTGTATTCTCCCTTCAACCTGTGATTGCGATGTGTTTCTGGAATAGAGAGATTGTGAACTAAAAGAGAAGTAAGTTCTTTAAGCTTTGATTGATTTTTTCCCTGCGCTCCATTCTCTTAATATCGCTTTGGAAGCGTGAAGTATATCGAATAGAGAGCATTAGATTCCTAGTTTATTCCAAAGGTCATCAAGGTCGGTTGCTTTGAAAATGTGACCTTCTCTAGCAGCTTTCATAGCTTCTTTTGTATTTTTATTGGGCTCTTTTTTAGGGTGGAGAATAGGATCTAGTGAATTTAATACTAATTCTCTAATAGTAATTTCTTGAGCGTCCGCTAAGATTTTTAATCTCTTATGGTCATTTACTGGGATATCTATAGACATTCTTTTGTTTTTAGGACTCATCTGCCTCTTCCTTTTTCTTTATGTTACCATATTTACTTATTTACTTAAATAAACAAATAGATTTTTAGTGGGGTAAGCAATTAATAAAAAGAATATTACAGATCACATTAAGCAGGGTTTTAAAAACTGCTCATATATTCTGATGTCTTGTGCTCTGCATTAGCATAACTAATATTGGCCTCTAAAGAAAAATTCTGCTAGGCTCAGGAGAAAAACAATTGTGATCCCTTTAAATGAAAAAAAAGCAACTTGCCCTTCTTGGAAGCACTGGGTCGATTGGAAAAAGCACTCTTGAAGTGGTGCGCCACTTAAAAGAAAACATTCAGGTAACAGCCCTTGCTGCAAGAGAGAATATTGATCTTTTGGAAGCGCAAGCTAAAGAGTTTCGTCCTGAGATTATCGCTGTTTATGATAAACAGCAGGCATTAAGGCTCCAAAAAAGGATTCCTCACATTTCTGTGGTGGGAGGGATGGAGGGGCTTGAAGAGGTTGCCTCTCATCCCTCGAATGATTTTGTTGTCTCTGCTATAGTAGGCTCTGTGGGAATTGCCCCCACCTTGAAAGCAATCGAGGCGGGAAAGTCAATCGGGCTTGCTAATAAGGAGATCCTGATTACTGCAGGGGAACTGGTAATGGCTCAGGTTAAAGAGAAAGGGGTGCATCTGATCCCTCTTGATAGCGAGCATAGTGCCATTTTTCAATGTCTTAAAGGGGAAAGCGAGGAGAGTGTACAAAGAGTTCTTTTAACTGCTTCAGGAGGCCCTTTCTGGCATCTTAAACAAGAGGAACTTGAAAAGGCCACCCTAGAGATGGCGCTAAAACATCCGAACTGGAACATGGGGAAAAAAATCACCATCGATTGCTCTACCCTGATGAATAAAGGATTGGAGGTGATTGAAGCGCACCATTTGTTCGGCCTCCCTTTGCAAAAAATTGAGGTGGTGATCCACCCTCAAAGCCTCATTCATAGCTTTGTCGAGTATATTGATGGCTCCCTTCTTGCGCAAATTGCCGAACCAAAGATGATTGTCCCGATTCAGTATGCATTGACTTATCCTTTTCGGGAAAAAGGGATTCTTCCCCCTTTTGATTTTACAAAATATGAGAAGATGGAGTTCTTTCCTCCCAATTATCAAAAGTTTCCTTGCCTTTCTTTAGCTTATGAAGCAGCTAAACAGGGAGGGACCATGCCCTGTTTTATGAATGCGGTGAATGAGGTATTAGTGGAGCGCTTTATTCAGGGAAAGCTTCGCTGGATCGAGATTGGGAAAAAATTGGAGAAGCTGATGGGGCTCCATCAGGTAGAAAAAAGACCTCTGCTAGAGACTCTCTTTGCTGTCGATATAGACGCCAGACAAAGAGCTTTAGGTATATGAAAAAAAAATTAAAGAACCATGTTTAACAATAGTATGACTGTCGTTTACGCAATCTTAGGATTAACTTTTCTCGTCTTTATCCATGAGCTAGGTCACTACTTTTTAGCTAGAAGAAGAGGTATGAAGGTAGAAGTGTTTAGCATCGGTTTTGGCAAGCCCATTCTGAGTTGGATATGGAAGGGGGTGAAGTGGCAAATTGGGATCCTCCCCTTTGGCGGCTATGTCAAAATTACCGGAATGGAAAAAGAGGGAAACTTAGAACCTTATGAAATCCCTCACGGTTTTTATGCAAAAAAGCCCTGGGCTCGGATTCAAGTGGCGCTTGCAGGCCCTTTCTCTAATCTCCTCTTTGCCCTCCTTCTTTTTGGAGTGATTTGGGGCTGCGGAGGACGGAATAAATCTTTCTCAGAATTTACCCAGATTATCGGCTTTGTCGACCCGAAATCAGAGCTCTATCAAAAAGGGATCAGACCAGGAGATACTCTTACCTCTTACAATCAGAAATCTTTTAAAGGGTATAAAGATTTGGTTTATGCTTCCCTTGAAAAGCAAAAAAAAGTGCTCATTGCTGGAGAAAAGATCAACTATTTCAATGGAGAAAAAATTCCTTATGAATACACCCTTCTCCCTTACGCTTCTCCTTACATGATAAAGGGGATGACCACAATAGGCATTCTCTCTCCTGCCTCCTATCTAATCTATGATGACTTTAAAGGAGCTGCTAATGAACTATATGAAGGCTCTCCCCTCCATGGAAGTGGGATTCAAAAAAAAGATCGATTTCTTTGGGTGGATGGCGAGCTTCTCTTTTCTGAGGATCAGCTGATCAAAATACTCAATGAGGAAAAAGTTCTTCTGACTGTTAGGCGGGGGGAAAAAACCCTCCTTCTCAAAACACCTCGGGTGGCGATCAAAGATCTGCGCCTTGGAAAAGAAGAGAAGATGGAGCTCAGTGATTGGCGCTATGCTGCTAAGCTCACTAAAAAAGATTCTCAAGATTTTTTTATTCCCTATAACCTCACCCATAACCTCTACGTGCAACATCCTCTTCCCTACGTCAGTACAGAATCAAAAGTGATCAAAGCGCAAGATGGACTAAAAACCTCTTCCCTTGACGAGCCCCTTCACGTAGGAGATCAGATTATTGCCGTAGATGGAGTCCGGGTAAGTCAAGGGGCAGAGTTTATAAGAGAGATCCAAACAAGAAAAGTGCAGATCATTGTAGAAAGAAAAGAAAAGCTACCTGAAATCTCTTGGAAAGAGGAGGATCAATTTTTTGAAACGGGAACGAGATGGGAAGATCTTCTCCCGATTATCGCAAGTATTGGATCGGAGCATCCTCTTAGAGAAAGTGGAAACTTTCACCTTCTTCAGCCTGTCACCCCCATTCGTCTGCGCCAATTTCCCTATTCCTCTGGGAAAAAAGCGCTTCTTGATCAGCAGTATCAAAAACAGCTTAAGCAGGCCGATAAAATTCCTGATCTAAAAGAAAAAGAGGAAGTCCTTGCTCTTATCGAAAAACAGTATAACCGGATTATGCTAGGAGTTCCGCTGCAGGACCTTAGTGTCCTTTATAATCCTTCCCCCTTTATCCTGTTTTACAATGTCTTTCAAGAGATCGGCTATACCCTAAAGGGGCTCTTAAGTGGTAGCTTTAGCCCTAAATATCTCGCTGGGCCCATTGGCATCGTTCAGGTAATGCAACATAGCTATCACGCAGGGTTTAAAGAGGCGCTTTTCTGGCTTGCTGCCATCAGTCTGAACCTTGGGATTCTCAATCTTCTCCCTGTTCCCAATCTTGATGGAGGACATATCTTTTTCTCGATCATTGAAGCGATTCGCAAGAAGCCAATGAAAGCAAAGACGATGCAGCGCTTCATCTTCCCTTTTGCGGTCTTAGTGATCTTGTTCTTCCTCTACGTCACCTTTAATGATGTATTGAGGCTTTTTGGCCGCTTCTTTTAACTGGAAGAGGAAGAAGAGCTACTCGATGAGGAGCTGGAAGAAGAGCTGCTTGAGGATGAGGAAGAAGAGGAGCGTGATGCAGAAAACTCTCGTTTGCCTTCTAGTTTTCTGATGCCCGTGTCTGATCTTGTTTCCTTTTCAAGCTGAGCAATGCGGGAAGAAATAGGACCTAAACTAAAACTAGACGACAGTTGCTCTAATTCTCGAAGATGAAGAAGATAATCGATAGGGTTCTGATTTGTTTCGATCTTTGTTTGTATTTGAGCGATACAGTCGCCCTGCACCTGGGACGGTAGGTATTGAAAGATCTCTTTAATTGTCTCGTTTGTGGATCTGGAATCACATACGCACTCTTTAAAAAGAATGAGTTGATTTAGTTCGTCTTGTGGGCGTCTTTCTTCTTCCTTTGATAAGCGCTCTATTTCCTTTCGATTATTTTTCGCAGCCTCTTGTCTCTGCTTGCTACGGTGTTCTTCTACTTGTTGTTGAGTAAGCTCTCTATTTTCAAGTTCATAGAAAAAAATTGTATTTTCTTGGGGATGACTTAAAATTTCTTTTTCTGAGACCTTTCGCACGTCAGCGTCATTATGTTTGTACCATTGATTTCCATGTTTAACAGCACAAGTATAGTGTCCACTGTTTACGTTAGCTCCATGGTGATAAATGATGGCAGTAAGCCGATAAAGCGCATTTGTGCCTTCTTCGTTTTGTGTGCTATCGACTAAAAGGGTAGGGGATGCATAAATAGGCATAGTAATTTTTTCTCGTTCTCCTACAGATTGTATACGGCCTCTTCCGAAAGCGATGGGAAGACACTCAGGAAGGTGTATAAGACGAGAACTAATACATATTCTGTTAAGCTCAATCTCTTGCTTATCTGTTTTAGTAAATTTAAATGTTCCTGTTCTTGTATTACTTAATCGCAAAGCTGTAGAAAAATGCTCTTCAATAGAGACAGTTGAGGCACCTTCCTGTAGGGGAATAAAGAGGATATGAAAGAAAACTGTACTATCGGTTTGGCGCCACCCGTTTTGATCAAGTTCCTGTTGGGTTTCTTTAGAAAGAGTGTGATAGATCCCCTGAACATTATAGCATGATTTGGTAGTCATTTGGAAAGAAGGCCCTACGTTAAGCAGTTGAAAAAGCTGTTCCATAACTGCACGAGGGTCTTCCTCAACATTTACGGCTTGAATGTGGAGATCATTATGAAGTTCCTCACGTACCTCTTGCATATTTTCCATGGCAGGCATAGGTATCTCAAGAACCGTCTGTCTTATTTGCCTTTCCCTTAGTTCGGTAACAAATTGGGCAAACTTTGGATATTGCTGGGGTATATTAGTAAACATAAAAGGAAAGTGGGTCACAAGCACTTGCAGGGTATCGATTAAGAAGCAATTATGCTGTGTGCGAGTAGTTGCTGCTTCTTTATTCGATACTCCTACGCAGGGTGGATAGGAAAGAGGCTTTTCGCGAGTGGTGCTATCTATAGTTTGGATCTGATCATAAAGCTTATAGTATGGATGCAGTTCTTTTGCAATTGTTTCTACATTAGTAAGGCTTTGCTTTGAGTGTGCAATCCATTTCTGTATATCCTCAATATCTAAGAGTAACTTTCGAAGATGAGTACCTAAAAGCCACTTTCGGTAACTTACCATTAGCCTCAGAAAAAAAATCGGTACTAATTTTCCACTCTTTTCTCTTTCATACTCCTTTCTAGCTTCTTTGATGCTTAATTCTAAAACCTTCTTTTTAGCTGTGCACTCTCTTAAAAATGCCTCTACAGTTCGAATATCGGCTGTCGGTGCTAATTTGGAGACCCGACCGAATAAAGAAGGGGCATACTGCTTTACAAAAAGTAAAACAGCTCCTGCAAATATCCCATAAAATAGTGCATACTCACGGGGAGAGGGAAGGTAGAGCTCGACTTTTGCAGCAAAGAAAGAAAGAGTTTTTTTGCATCCTGTAAGGGAATGCGATATATAAGGGGTGTGAAAACTTACTCTTGAGCTAGGTCGAATAGCATCCATCGAAAAATCTCAAAAATTTGTTGTTTATTCTAAGGAAATCTCAGCGCTTTTATAAGAAGAAGTCTATCATAAAAACAATTAAAGTTAAAGAATAAAGTAAAGATGATAAATAAAAATTTTTAGACTTTTTACCGCATCTAAAAATTATGTAAAAAGAGGTCAGCTCAAAGAAAAGCTCCTTCGAGCTGACTAGAGAGGAAAATTATTTCTTTTCTTCCTCTTCATCGAGGATTTCTACTTCCGCCTCTTCGATACCAGCCTTTTTCTCCTTCTCCTTTTTAAATTGGGAAGAAGAAACATTAGCAGCGGTCTCTTGTGTTTTAGAGGCCCCTTGCTGCATATGCTGTCCGATCTTCTGAAGATGGGTGCTTAATTCCTCAGTGGCGGTATTGATTGCAGAAGCACTACCGCTTTGAATCGCTTTTTTTACTTTATCGATTTTATCTTGGATCTCTTGAGCAATCGATTCAGGAATTTTATCTTTGTAATCCTTTAGCGATTTTTCTGCTTGGAAAACAAGGCTTTCCCCCTTGTTGCG
>JACPWA010000033.1 GCA_016191565.1 Simkania negevensis
ACGGGAAATGTATGGAAACCTGATGGGGTTGGCGATCTCAGAGCGCGACACCCGCATGAGGTGCTCAAGCGTTTTGATAGTAAGCCAGGTTTCCAGCATAGGTTTATTAAAAAGGGGATGCATAAGTTAGGACTTGTCGATGTGAATGGCAATCTGACGCCGAATGGAAAAAATGCCTTAAAAGAGATGGCTGGTTCGCGAGCCTATATTAAAGCAGAAAAAGAACGGTTAGAGTCTGAGCTTCTGGGACATAGAAGACTCCCAAGGACCCCTCATATCGAAGCAGAGATTCAGGAACTGGAGCAGCAGCTTGCTGAGCTAAATAACCTTAGTCAAGTAGCTATGGACTGGATGATCATGCAAGCAAATCGTCCCAAAGCAGGTACAACTCTTAGGGATTGGTTAAATAGAGCAGATACCACCCCTGCGCAAAGAATAGCTGAAGCGGAAAGATCAGCCCGTGCATTGCAAATGGTAGTGGAAGAAAGCCGCTCGATAGGGAAAAAAGTAAAAGGAGTATTCGGCTGGTCAGAGTCAGAAAAGATCACTAAAGAAGAAAGCCTAGCTCATGGTATTTATTTCTTTAATCAACCAGTAATGGAAGGACAAGGAAGACCTATTTATCTTCATTTCTGTGAGAAAAATCATGTACAGGCAGTGCATGATCCTGAAAAAGAAAGAGACGTTATAAATGTTGTGGCTGATGTCGTGAGTGATCCGGACCAGGTTGACCGGAATGCTCCTGATGCTCAAGGACAGGTAATGGCCAGAGATATGAGCGCACTTACAGACACGTTAATTGGGAATGATGCTTCTCCTTCGTTCCAGAGATGCTTTAAAGACTTGACACCAGGAGGAGACCTTTCTCCTTTCTAAGGCTTTGTACTAATCGCAAAAAATAATGTCACAAATTTAAATCATATAACACATTCTCTTCAAAGCATCGTTTCTTGCTCATAACTAGCTGGCTTCCCTCTTGGGGTGCCTAATGATCACAGGGGGCTTGTGATCAGTCACGCAGTCTGCCTCGATGACCACCTGTTTAATAGTGGGATCAGAGGGGACTTCATACATCAGATCCATTAAAAGATGTTCCACAATCATCCGAAGAGCTCTAGCTCCCGTTTCAGCTTTTTTGGCTTGAGCAGCAATTGCTTGAAGAGCCTCGTCGGTAAAGTTGAGTTCTACCCCATCTTCTGCAAGTAAACTTTGAAACTGTTTAATCAGGGCATTTTTAGGGGCGGTGAGGATCCGCACCATATCTTCTAATTTTAGCTCATTGCAATTTGCAATGCTATTGAAGCGACCGACAAATTCAGGGATGAGGCCAAATTGAATCAGATCTTCTGATTCTACTTTCGAAAGGAGGTAATCAATCTCGGTTGGATCAAATCCTTTTTTCTCATCACCAGCTTCAAATCCTATCACCCCTTTTCCTAGCCTTTTAGCAATGATTTTATCGAGATGGACAAAAGCACCTCCTACAATAAAGAGGATGTTTTCTGTATTTACTTTTACATACTCTTGATTCGGGTGCTTTCTTCCCCCTTTGGGAGGGACATTAGACACAGTCCCCTCAACAATCTTTAGAAGAGCTTGTTGCACCCCTTCTCCAGAAACATCTCGGGTAATCGAAACATTACTGGTAGTTTTTCTGAGTTTATCAATCTCGTCGACATAGATGATCCCTTGCTCTGCTTTGGCGATGTTATAATCAGCATTTTGCACGAGGCGAAGGATGATGTTTTCCACATCTTCCCCCACATAGCCTGCCTCTGTAAGGGTAGTTGCATCAGCAATGGCAAAGGGAACATCAAGAATCATAGCAAGGGTGCGGGCCATCAGAGTTTTTCCTGATCCTGTGGGGCCTAAAAGGAGGACATTTGATTTGCTATATTCCACCCCTTCTCCTTTTTTCGATAAGGAGCTAATGCGCTTATAGTGGTTATAAACGGCAACAGAGATTGTTCTTTTAGCTTTTTCTTGGCCAATGATATACTCGTCAAGATGAGTCTTAATCTCTTTTGGTTTAAGAAGTTTAAACTCTTCACTATGCTTTCTCTTTTCGATGATGTCCATGCAGAGGCGTATGCATTTATCGCAGATAAATGCATTAGGGCCTGAGACCAGTTTGTCTACGTTTTTTTCAGCTCTTCCACAAAAAGAACAGCATGCTCCTTCTTTTGACTTTACCACGTTTTTACTCGTTTATTTTTTTTCTAAATGTTTTGTTTTTGGGATCACCA
>JACPWA010000001.1 GCA_016191565.1 Simkania negevensis
AAATGAAGACCTCCTTTAAGTGGGCCTTGATAGAAAAATTCGATCCCATTTTCTTTAACTGCAAAGCCCCCTCCAATGATGCGGAGTTTATTTAAGAAAGCGATCAAATGGAGCTGTTCTGCTCCTTTGACAAATACCCTTCCTTTAGTGCTAATAGCAGCCATCCCATAGCAGGCAGCTTCGATCCGATCAGTCATCACTCGGTGTTCTGCTTCATAGAAAACGGTGGTTTCATGGATATAAATAGTACGGTCGACATCCACTTTAATAATGACCCCAAGCTTTTGTAAAAAAAGGATCAGATCAATGATCTCAGGTTCCATTGCTGCATTCTGGATTACTGTTCTTCCTTTGGCGCGGCAGGCAGCTAAAATGGTATTTTCGGTAGCCATGACAGAGGGATAGGGAAGAGTAATGATGCTCCCTTCGAGTCCATTTTTCGCATAGGCGAGATAAGAAGCCTCATTTTTGATGCAGTGGTATTCAACAGTGGCACCAAGTTTTTCTAAAGCTGTAATATGAAAATCCACAGGCCGTTTACCAATCTCGCAACCTCCCAGAGTAGGAACGATGATATTTCCCCTATGGCGTCCAAGAAGCGCTCCTAGAACTAAGATCGGGATCCGGTTGGATCCTGAGAAATGGAGAGGCACATAGGAGGATTTAATTTCAGGGGTGACTGCCTCAAGTATCCCTTCTTCTCGATCCCAACTCACTTCCATGCCGATCTCTTTACACAGTTCGACCGTGTTTTCCACCTCTGAGATATTAGGTACATTGGTAAAAATGCATTTTTTATCAGAAATAAGAGAGGCAATGAGCATCTTTGAGATGGCGTTTTTAGCCCCTGCAGCTTTCACCATTCCTCTTAGAGGTTTCCCTCCGAAAATCCGATACTGTTCCATCGAGTGTCTCCTCAATTGCGCTTATAGCAAAGGTTAAGTTGTTTCTGAAAGAATATTTTTTTCCTTTCGTTAAGAGTAAGGAAAGAGGGAAGAAGTCCTTCTTCTTGAGAAGAGGTATAAGAGAGTTGAAGAAAGCCTTTTTTTAGCACTTTAGATAATTGAATCGCTACCCAGCCCATTGTCTTTCTTAAATTGATCTCCACAATCGAATGCAAACAGATTTTGTTCTCATTTAGAGGATGGCGATAGATCATAGCATCAATTCCTAAATTTCCGTAATACCCTTTCTCTGTCATGTGATGTAGAAGAGGTTTTATTTTTTCAATATGCTCTTCATAAAAAGAGAGATAAGAACCAAAAATTTTTTCCTTCTCATCGACCCTTGTTCCTTTATAACTTCCCTCAGGGCTATTTTCTAACTGTGTTGCACCCATACACTCAGCCTCTTTTTCTTTTTCAAGTAGCCATTGTGTGCTAAAATCAAATACCCGTTTTACCCAAGGCTCACCGATAAGTGGATGCTTCTCTTGCAGAGCCTTTGCAAGTTTTTTCTCCACCTTGAAAAAAGAGGAAAAGGAGGAGAAATGAAAGATTCCCTGACCAGATAAGCTGTAACAAATTTTGATCACTTTGGGAAAATCTCCAGAAGAAAGCCAAGTTTTTATCTCCTCCATTGTATGCAAAATAGTAGCGCCCGGAAGATGGGAGCTGTGAGTAAAAGGGAAGAGCTTGGAGGCCATTTCATAAATGAGAGGAAAAGGAGGAGGATAATAGGAGAGTTTTTGTGTATCTGCCCACCTCTTCACACTTTGAGACCACCCCCAGCTCTCGATCTTTTCATACTGCCCTTCTAAAGACTCTTCCAAGAGATGAAGGGTAGGAAGAGGGGATCTTATTTTTTCTAAAGAGGCAAGATATGCTGATGGCGGCAGATGAGTCACTGCTATACCATCAGTGCTTTTAGCATAGAGAAGGGGAAGAAATTGAAGCTGTAGGAAGTAGGGATGGATGGCAAAACTCTGCTGTGGAGAGAGAAGAGACCTTTCTTTCAGTTCCCATTCGAAATTCACATTTGCTACATGGAGCGATCTCACACTCTTCTCATTTATCGATTTTTACCCTATGATCTTCTCAAAGAGGAGAAATTTATGAAATATAAAACTGGAATCGGACAAGATAGTCATGCATTTTTAAAAGAAGCCTCTGCAAAGAAATGCATCTTAGCAGGCTTAACCTTTGAAGGAGTTCCTGGATTTGAGGCAGATTCAGATGGCGATGTGATTTTCCATTCGATTTGCAATGCCATCTCTTCTTTAACCCATATTCCTATTTTGGGGAAAGTTGCCACCGATCTGTGTCATAAGGAAGGGATTACCAATAGTCTTGTCTATCTACATAAAGCAATGGAAACGTTAGATGGAAAAAAAATCGAACATGTGGCTTTGACAGTTGAGGCGCTCCGCCCTAAGTTCCTTGCCCGCATTATTGAGATCAGACAAAGTATTGCCATGGCCATGAAGCTGAATCTAGATCAGGTGGGAATCACTTTTACTACAGGAGAAGGGCTCACTGCCTTTGGTAAGGGAGAGGCGGTCCAATGTTTTTGCGTTGTGACGATCTCCGAAGAAAATGACACAAAAACCCTACCGATAGAGAAGTACTCCAATGATGACAAATAAAGTACCGATCATAGCGATGATATTTGAGATGAAAAGCACTCTATCTTTAATAATGATGCCGTAGGCCGTCCAACTAGATACGGCAACGAATCCTATGGCAAATGCTACTAGAGAAACATCTCCTGCTGATCGGTTAATAAATATTTTTATTCCTTGTATGTAATAGAGTAATTGGCCTAAGATACCAACGGCAAACATGTATTTTTTATAACGGCTATGGAATTTTGTTTTGGTTAGGCGATGGTCTTTCAAACATTTCCTCCTTTTTAGTAAACGTCAACGAGGTAGCGCCCTTCTCTCTTCAGATGGAGAAGATAGCTTTTTGCTTTTTCAGGAGGAATTCCCCCCTCTTCGACGGCAATTTTTTGCAACATTTCATGAACATCTTTTGCCATTCTTTTTGCATCGCCGCACACATAGAGATAGGCTCCCTCTTCTAACCATTGCCATACCTTTTTTCTCTTTTCATAGAGTTTATGCTGCACATAGACTTTTTCATTTTGATCTCGGGAAAAAGCAAGATCAAGTTCGAGCTTTTGCTCTTGTTTCAACTTCTCAAAAAATTCTTTATAATAAAAGTCATAAGAAGAATTTCTCTCTCCGAAAAAGAGCCAATTTTTTCCAGACATATCAGACTGCATCCTTTCTTGAAGAAAGGCTCTGTAGGGAGCCACCCCAGTTCCTGGCCCAATCATCAGGATGGGAATATGGGGATCAGAAGGAAGGATAAAATTTTTCGTCCGATGTATATAGGTAGGAACAATAGTTTCTCCCACTTTTGCTCTTTCGCAAAGAAAGCTGCTGCTCAGTCCAGGGATCTCTTGGCTGCCATGAAAGTAGGTAAAAGTGGCTACAAGAAGATCAGCCTGCTCCTCAGTTGTTTTTTGGGAAGAGGAGATAGAATAAAAACGGGGAAGAAGGGGAGGAAGGGTAGAAAGGAGTTTTTCTAGAGGATAAGAAAGATGGGAATGGCGCTTTAAAAAACTGAAAAGAGAATGCTGCTTTAAATAGAAGGAGAGAGTCTCTTTATTGTCCCCTTCTAGTAACTTAGCAAGCTCCTGTTTCTTATCGTAATCAGTTTCTATTGCTAGAGTTAGGCGGAGTAAAGAAAGGGGAAGACGGGAAAGATTTACTTTAGTTTCCAGGGTTTTCCTCAAAGAAGAAAAGGGAGAGCTATTTGTACATGCAAGCACAAGTTCTACCACCTCTGGAGGATTTTCAGGAAAAATAGCAAGGGTATCTCCGGGTCGATAAGAAAATCCTGATCCTTTTAGATCCAAAGAGATATGATATGTTTTCTTTGTCGAACCCTCTTGGCTTAGGAGAGTTCTCTCGGCGATTGTAGCTGGGAAAGGGAAATCTTTCGAATATTTGAACATTGACAAGGAGTCCCCTTTTTAAATAAAAAAGTGAAAAAGAAAGAAATCTATGTACCGCATTGGATTTATCCTCCTTTTAGTTTTTCTTGCAAGTTGTGCCAAGAGCGGCTACAACCCTCACTATATTGTTTCAGATACGATAGGAGAAGAGGCTCCTAAAAAACAGCCCTCTTCTCAGCAATTGGATTAGATATGTAAAAAGTCCTGGCACTTTCGCTCTGCCCAGTGTTTGCCCAGACTTTCTGTTTTTTTATTTGAAATGCCCCCTAAAAATTCGATAGCGCTAAGTAGTCGCACCCGAGTGCGATCTTTTCCCAAAAGCTCAACAGAGTCAAAAAGGGGCAGTCCATGGTGCCGGCCCATAATAGTTCCAAAAAGGATAGGAATCATGATTTTTTTGTGATTCACTCCGAATGCCTCGGCTACTTCTTTGGAAGCTACATGAAATCCTTCTTTCCCCCAGTTTTCCTTTTCGTCCATTGACCAAATCATGCATTGCAAAAGCATCGCGCTTTTTTCTTTGCTAAAATCTTGTGGACAAAGAAGGCTCTCTGAGCGAGAAACATGGTTGATGAATAGGAAATCGCAGAGCTCAATGAATTCTCCAAAGGTTTTCATTCGTGTATGACAAAGAGGGATAAGCTTTTCCATCTTCTCATCGCTAAACCCCCACTTTTTAATCTGCTCCCAAAGCTGCTTTTCTGGGATGGAATGAATCATATAGTGCTGGTTCAGCCAATCGAGTTTCTTGATATCAAAAAACGCTCCTGATACCCCGATCCTTTTTGGAGAGAAATCCTGAATGATCTCTTCAAGTGTGTAGATCTCTTTATCTCCCGGCATACTGTATCCCATCAGAGTCATGAAGTTAACGAAAGCTGTAGGAAGATAGCCGCTGTCTTGGTAGTAGAAGACTGAAGTAGGATTTCTTCGTTTGGAAAGTTTTTTTCCATCCGATCCAATAAGAAGAGGCATGTGCATGAACTGTGGAGGAGTCCATCCAAACGCTTCGTAGAGAAAGATATGTTTAGGAGTCGAGCTCATCCATTCATCTCCTCTGATCACATGAGTGATTTTCATCAGATGATCGTCAACCACATTGGCTAAATGATAGGTGGGAAATCCATCAGACTTTAGAAGGACTTGGTCATCTACATCTGCCCACGGAGAAGAAATTCTCCCCTTGACCAGATCCTCATAAACACACTCACCAGAAAGGGGAACCTTGAGCCGAATAGTGTAGGATTCTCCTTCTTTTTCTCTTCTTTCGATCTCTTCTATACTTAAGTTTCGATAACGTCTGTCATAGCCCACCCGTTTTCCCATTTTGGCCGCAACTTCGCGCATTTCTTTAAGTTCTTGCTCGGTAGCAAAACATTCCCTACATGGGGATCACCTGTAGGGGAAGGGGCAATGCGAACACGTACATCCATAATAAATTATCGTATCTTTTTGAATACCACCATTTTCCCCCTTTAGAGGATTGTTTTCAAGGAGAACTAATTGAGAGCAACTGCAGCGGCAGCTGGAGTCTTTGGTGATAAGAGCAGGATAAGGTCTTTCATGATATTTGAAGTCTCTTCTAATTGCAGGTCATTTTGTCCATATTTCTCCACTGTCTCAAGGTCAAGCTCCTCTTTTTTTACCTCTTTTAAAAAATTTTGATAATTTTTATTCGTCGAGATCCGCTTTTCTGAATTTTTTTTCAAAGTGGTAATATAAGAGCCATAGAGATCGAGCTTTTCTTGCTTGTCTTTCTTATAGTGGGCCATCATCTTTCCTCGGTGGATAGGGTGCACGTCGGAAAGGGTATCGGTAAAGTTAGGCGGAATCTGATCGTTTTCTAAAGGAAACTTGGCAAAAGATTCTCCCACTTTTGCTTCAATGAGTCCCCCAGGAACCTCAACATCTACAGGAGTGCCGTGCAGCTGAGGACTTTTCCCCGATACCGTGTAGTAGAGTCCTCGGGTCACTTTGTATTCCCCTTGAGGGTTGATTTTGGAGAACTTGCTCGATTCTAAGGTAAATGTTTGATAACTTCCTTTTCCCCAGGTATGGGGATCCCCGATCAGAATTGCTCTTCCGTAATCTTGAAGGGTTTGAGCTACGATCTCTGCAGCAGAGGCACTCCCTTTATTTGTTAAAACAAGAAGAGGACCATCCCAGGTAAGCTCATTTTCTAGATTGCGTAGATGCTGGATAGTACCTGAGCTATCTTTGATAGAGACCACTACCCCCTTTTTGATAAAAAGCCCAGTGACAGCAACTGCTTGAGGAAGGAGTCCTCCCGAATTGTTTCTCATGTCTAAAATCACACCGAGCAGTTTTTCTTTCTGCTTAAAATGATTGATTGCTTCTTTGAGATCAGAAGCGGAAGAAGCTTTTGGATCTTGATAAAAGGAGTGGAGACGAATGTGAGCAATCACCCCGTCGCCATAGGGAAGAGCTTCGCTTTCAAAGCGAGCTTCTTTAAGGACAATTTCATCTCTAACAATATCAACGTCGAATGGTTCTATTTTTTTTTCTTTCTCTTCGCTACTTTCTCGCAGGATGGTGAGAGTCACACTGCTCCCCTCTGGACCTCGGATAAGCTCTACAGCATCTGAGATTTCCATCCCAACTACAGGTTCTTTGTTCACGGCGATAATCTTATCTCCTTCTTTGAGTTTTCCACTCCTAAGAGCAGGCCCCCCTTCCAGAAGCCTTACAAGGGTAAAACCACTTAGATCATCGCGCAGTTGAGCTCCGATTCCAAAAAGGCGCTGCTGCACCTGGATCATAAATTGTTTTGCTTCATGAGGGGTAAAATAGACGGTGTGATTATCTAAGGCAGCAGTAAAGGCTTTAAGAAAGAGAGCAAGGAGTTGTTTAGTTTGATCAGAAGCGTTATGTTGTAAAAGCTCCTGCTCTCTTCCTAATCTTCTTTTGATGAGCCTCTTGGAAAACTGTTCCTTTGTTTCAAAGTCGATCTTTTCTGCTGTGGTAAGTTGAAGAGCTCTGATGCGCAGAAGGCGGTTTGCGAGCTCTTCTTCCGTTTTTGACCATGTGAGCTCTTTAAATTCAGAAGGCTGCACGTTTTGTGGGAGGGGGATAGAGGTGAGCTTTTCTTCGAGTTGATTTCTTCTTTCGATTGCTTCTATAGCTTTTTTATAGATCTCTTCAAAAAGGGTAAACTTTTCTTTTTTAATCTCTTTGATCGCTTCATCAAGGAGTTGCGGAGTTGGTTCTTTCCATTTAATTATTTGATTTTCAGTCAGATATGACTTTATTGGGTCGATTTCCTGAAGAAAATTCTCAATGGTTCGCCTCATGATCTCTGAGGTCCAATCTTTGTGGGAAACATGGGCTTTAAAAATTTCTTCTGTCTTTTTTCGTGTAGTATGAGGAGTGAGATCGGGGGGTTTGGCTTCAAGAACGAGAGGAAGGATAACTATTAATACATTAATAATGAGCAACTTAAATAAGTTTTTCACTCAAAACTCTCCTACATAAAAGTCTATTGTTTTTTCTATCTTATACCATTTCAACGCTTTAGTGCTATTTAAAGTCTAAACAACTATTTTTAAACTGGTTAGATGCTTTTTTTTCTTGGTATGGTTCAAGATTCTCTGAAAAAACAAAGGAAATAGATTGATTTCAATTCAATTTTTTGTAATAATAGATACCAATGAGGAAAGAAATATTAACAAATTGTAAAAAAAGTGAATCTTAAAGCCTAATGTGAAAGGCATAAGAAAGTCATTTATGGATTGAGGAGGATAAATATGGAAAATAATGAAAAGATGGTTGCGGAAATTATTGATGAAGTACCTAAGAAAAAAAAGGTGGTCTCGATTACTGAAGCAGCAAAGATAAACAATGTTACAAGACAAGCAATTTACGTTGCTATTAAACAGAATAAACTAAGAGCGAGAAAAGAAGCAACTCGTTGGACAATTCATCTAGATGATCTAGAAGAATACAGAAGACAAAAGTATTCTCGTGCAAAGTCTACCTACAAAGGGGAATTGCTGTTTGATAACCAAAAAGGGTTTTTCTCTGTAAACCAAGTAGCACAAATCCTCGGCGTTCCGGCGCAGAAGGTTTATTATGCTACTCGAATCGGTATGCTCAAAGCATCTCGCAAAGGAGCTGCTTGGGTGATTCACACAGATGATGTGAAAGAATACAAAGCAAAATACCTAAGCAATACAAATGCAAGTAGTCAGGCAATGTAAATTGCCACTCTAGCCTCTTCCTAGATGAGGAGAGAGGATCTGCTTTATAAAAAGGGCTCTTTTGGGCCCTTTTTTTATTTCAAAATTCATCTTAATATAGTGGATTAAATTTTGGATGATAAAATTGGCTGCAAGATTTTTGCATGGAATGCAGCATGGAGAACGAAGCGACTTTGTAAAGTCGGTGAGTTCAAATGCGAGATTCCATGCGAAAAGACGCGGATAAATTTTATCATGCAAAGTTTAATACATTATACCATTTATCAAAAATAAGCATACAACTTCGATTCATATAACACATCACCTTTAATCCATCTTTTCTCGCTCATGTTTAAAAACATGGGCTTCGAAACAATAGACTTCTCTCGAAACTCGCTTTGTTTGGAAAAATGGCGCGTTTTAGACAGGTCTTAAAAACGATTTTGAAGACAATGTGGGAACACATGGCTGAAAAAATCGGTTTTTAGAGATGGCAAAAATCGTTGTTTTGGCAAATAAATGGAGTTTCGAAAGGAGTCTAATGACTTAAATGTGCCGTGTTACCTCATTCGAATCTGCACGTTTATTTTTGATAAATGGTATTATGCAAAAAGAAAAAGTAGGGGGAAAAAAGATTTTGCAAAGTCAATAGCTTTAAAAATCATAAGGCTATTCAAGTGAATAGAGTGGAAATTTTTAAAGCGATTGAAGTTCAAATCTTCCTTTCTACTTAAGGTAAGTTCAAAAGTTTGGCTGTCCATCTATTTCCTGCTACAGGAAGGAAATGGATAAGAGCGCAGTTGTCAATATCCCAGTTGTGATCAGCAATACTTAGCTTATGACAAAGTGCCCAATGAATACCCCAGTGGGCAATAACTAGTACTGGTGCTGTATAAGATAAAGCAAGTCGGATCCCGTCCAAGGTCTGAGAAAAGAAGCCTTCTACCTTCTTTATAGGGATTGTTTCATTTTGAACTGTAATCATATCTTCCAAGACATCTGATGTACATTCTCTCAGATCATTGATCTGAATCTGTTTAACATTGAGTGCACTCGCAGCAATTGCCATTGTCTCTTTGACCCGTTTAAGAGGGCTATGACAGATGGTTTGAATCGGAAGAGAGGAAATAAGAGGTTTGATAAGATAAGCTTGCCTTTCCCCCATTTGATTGATGGAGACATCAAAATCAGAGAGAATGTTTTTTGCGTTATGCTCCGTTTCGCCATGCCTTAAGAAATAGAATTCATGCCTTGGAATAATCATGCAACTTGAAAGTCTTTAATTAAAAGCTGGATGCTCGATTTATTCATAAAGAGATTAACATGAGGGGTGAAGGCAATCTTTAGCTTCATATTTTTCTTCATTAGATGTGATTTTAAATGGCCAGCTCCGAAAGCGATTCCTTCAAGCATCCGTTCTTTTTGCTCGAGATATAGTTTTAAATGGATCTTGCCAATCACTTTTGGCATCCAAGATTGTTTTGCTTCTGAATAGAGAATCGGAGGGGGATTTCCTGTGCCATAGGGTTCTAAAAGTTGCATCGAATCGAGAAATTCAAATGTCAGATCTTCAAAGGTAATCAGCGCATCGACCTGCAGTTTAGGAAGGATATCCTCTTTTTTTAAAGAGTGATTCGCATATTCAATGAATTCTTTTTCAAATGCTGGAATATTGCTTGCGTCAATGAGAAGGCCAGCAGCAAAATCATGTCCACCAAAGTTGAGAAGGAGCTCTTCAAATTTTCGCAAAGGGGCTAGGATCGGAAATTCTGGAATGGTCCGGATCGATCCTTTCCCAATCCCTTCATCAATGGCAATGATCAATGTAGGACGGTTGTATTGTTTAGAAATTCGTGCAGAGAGGATAGGGATAATGCCAGGATGCCATTTTGTGGAATGCAGAACGATTGCTTTATGTTTCAGAATGTTAGGATTTTTTAGAAGGACAGCTTCAATATCCGCTGCATCCCTTTTCTCAATTTTTTGTCTTTCTAAGTTATTATCATCGAGCTCCTTTGCTAAAGAAGATGCGTTTTTTTCATCCTGCATGAGGAGGAGCTCGACCCCTTTGGTCGGGTTGGCAATTCTTCCTAGGCTGTTGAGCCTTGGGGCAATTTTGGAAGCGATATCAGTTGTATTCAAAGTACTGGGTTCCACATCGGAAATTTCCATGAGTTTGAGGAGGCCAAGCCGCTTTGTTTTAGCAAACTTCTTAAGGCCATAGCGGACCAAAATTCGATTTTCTCCAAGGAGAGCTCCCATGTCAGCCACTGTTCCTAAAGCGACCAGGTCCAAGTAGTTTTTTAGGTCAATTTTTGTAGCGCTGATTTTTCCTGTCGAAACAAATAGATTTGTGAGTGCATGGGCAAGTTTAAAGGCAACTCCTACGCCGGTAAGGTCTCGATTGGGGTAGGAGCTGGTTTTTAGTTTCGGGTTTAAGGTGGCAATACAGCGAGGAATTTTGTCGGTAGGCTCATGGTGATCGGTGATGATTACGTCGATATTTTTAAGAGGAAAGGCTTCAATCTCTTTTGCGGCAGTAACTCCACAATCGACTGTGATCATAAGCTGACATTTACTTTGCATTGCAAATTGGAGGGCGTCGGTAATAAGGCTGGGAAGAGAAGAGCTCCGATTGGGAACATAGTAAAACACTGTGGCGCCCAAAGAGCGCAGAAATCCCACAAGGAGAGTCGTACCGGTAATCCCATCCACATCATTATCTCCGTAAATCAATATGGCTTGCTTTTCAGCTAAGGCTTGTGCTATTCTATTTGTCGCCTTGTTCATATCAAGAAGAAGATTAGGAGAGTGGAGATTGGGAAGTTTTGCATAGAGAAATGAGCGATGAAAATGACAAATTAAGGCAAAAGCTCTCCGACC
>JACPWA010000002.1 GCA_016191565.1 Simkania negevensis
ACTTACCATCGCTGATAAGATGGAAATTTTTACTCTAGGTGTTCTTTCCGATGCAGGGACCGATTTTTTTGCTCTATTTGCCTCCAAAGACAAAAAAGGGCATTTGCAAGATCAGGTTTCTTATGAAGAGGTAATGGAAAAATGGGATGCGATCGCTTTGCGAGAAAAAGGGGGAATCACCAAAGAGCAGGCGCAAGCCTATCTCGCAAAAAAAAAGGGGATAAATCCTCTTTATCAGGTCAACTATCAGATCAAAAAAAGTTTTCACTTCGAGCAAAATCTTAAAGCCTTTGTCGTCCTTCTTCTCCTCGTTGCGTTGATCAAAGCCTTCTTTCTCTTTTTTAGCCGCTATACAACTCGGGTTTTAGCTATTCGACTAAGCAGAGACCTTCGGGAAGGTTTTTTTGAGCATATCCAGACCTTGCCCATGAGCTTTTATCAAGAGTACAATATCGGCACTCTTTCTTCTAGGATAGCAGGGGATGCCAATCAGATTGCCACTTCGATTAACTCTTTTATCACCAATTATTTTCATGCCCCTTTTACCATTCTAATCACCCTCCTTATCTGTTTTTACATGTCATGGAAACTTTCGATGGTGATCTTTCTTGGCCTTCCACTAATTGTTCTTCCTGTGGTTTTTGTCACCCGCAAAGTCAAAAGAATCACCCGGCAACTGCAGAGAAATCAGGAGAAATTTACTTCCATTCTCATCGACTTTTTATCAGGGATCCAGACAGTTAAAGTATTTGCTATGGAGCTCTTCTCTTTTAAAAAATATAAAGAGCAAAACAATCAGATGGCCAGACTTGAACAGAAGACGGCCAAATATGATCTTCTCACCCGTCCCATCCTCCATACCATCACCACCTTTTGCTTGGCTACTGTGATCATTTTCGGGATCCATGTTTTAGAAATGAGCATTTCAGAACTGGTTATATTTGCAGGGCTCTTGCACCAGTTTTATGAACCAGTAAAAAAATTTGCAGAAGAAAATGCTAATATTCAAAAAGGAGTTGTAGCAGCAGAAAGACTCGATGAAGTACTCAATTTGAAACCGCCAATCGAGGACCGTCTTTCTGCACTCACTCTGGAGAGATTTGAGCATTCGATTGAATTTGATAAAGTCTGGTTTGGTTATGGAGAAAAATGGGTCCTTAAGAACTTAAGTTTTGGTATAAAAAAAGGAGAGTCGATCGCCCTTGTGGGAGCTACCGGTTCTGGAAAATCAACTATTGTACAACTGATCCCCCGCCTTTATGAGGTACAAAAAGGAGAGATCCGCATTGATGGAAAATCGATCCAGGAATACACCCAGAAATCGATCCGCGAAAGAATCGCCTTTGTCCCACAAAAACCCTTCCTTTTCTTTGATACTATTGCTGCTAACATCTCTTTTGGACGTCCTTTTTCAGAAGAGGAGATTATTATGGCTGCAAAAAAAGCGCATGCTGATGAATTTATTTCCCTTTTACCAAGCAAGTACCAAACAATGCTAGCAGAGACCGGAAAGAACTTTTCGGGAGGGCAGCAGCAAAGGCTAGCAATTGCAAGAGCGCTTGTGAAAAAAGCCCCTATTCTGATTCTTGATGAGGCAACCTCTTCTTTAGATGCACTTAGCGAAAATAAGATCAAGCAGGCGATTAAAGAGCTCCATGGAGAAGTTACCCAGATCCTCATTGCTCATCGCCTCTCCACCATCGAATATGTAGATCGGATTATCTATCTCGAAAGAGGGGAAAAAGTTGCAGAAGGGACCAAAGAGGAACTATTAAAAACCTGTCCTTCCTTTAAACACCTTTGGGATAGCCACTTCCTCATGAAAGAAAAACAGCTTGCTTCTATTTCTTGACCCGCATTCTGTATATTAAAAGTTTATAAGGTTATAAGATGTTTTTTTTTGACTTATAAACTCACCTTACGCAAAAAAGGAGAGCAGAGGGAAGTACATCTTTTGAATCTCAATCGCTTCAAAAATTCTCACCATATTCATTCGAATAGGACTGTGATTTTTGAAACGATTGATTTTTCAAAATCTTTTATTCCTCTATCTCTCCTTTTTGTGTAAGTTGAGTTATAAATAGTCCAAAAAATACTTGTGTATAAAAAGGCTGTAATTTTATACTGCTATATGGTATAATGGGATAAAAAAGACACATTGATTATATCGTTTGCTGACAGAGAAACCTCAGATATCTACCATGGAGTTAAATCTCCAAAGGCGAGAAAAACCCTTGATCCTATTTTGTGGAAAGTAGCACATAGAAAACTTGATATGCTAAATAGAGCGAAGAAGATTGAAGATCTGAGGATTCCTCCTAGCAATAAACTCGAAAAACTAACTGGGGATCTCGTAGGAAAGTATAGCATTCGGATTAATGATCAATGGAGGATTATATTTAGATGGGAACCGGATAGCGCTGGAGCTTCTGAAGTAAAAATTGTAGACTACCATTAAGGAGATCTTATGCTGCCAACTCACAGAAAACCTACCTTGCCGGGAGAAATCTTACTAGAAGAATTTTTGAATCCTTTAGGAATCTCTCAAACGGCCTTTGTTGAACATCTCGGTGGAACTTGGACACAGCCAAAACTTAGTGCCATTATTAGAGGCAAAAGGGCTATTACTGAAGAAATTGCTCTCGATTTTGCTGATGCTTTAGGAACGACAGCCGA
>JACPWA010000003.1 GCA_016191565.1 Simkania negevensis
CAAAGTTTAATGCACTATAATACCATTTATTTTTGATAAATAGTATAAGATAAAATAAAAAGGCAGATAAAAAAGCAATGAACTACGTCCCTCCCATTGAGCCTACGGGTGGTCCCGAAGCTCGTATTCAAGCAGCGCAGAAGGTTAGACCGAGTTCTAACCTTCTCAATTTGTCTCTCATCCAAGTTTCAAGTGAACAACGCGCTGAATATATGCAAGATGCGATGTTCAATCGGCGTAATATTGAAAAGAAGTTTGAACCTCTGCAAGACCGGCTCCGCAAAACAGGGAGGCCAGAGCAGTTGCACAAAGCTCAGGAAGCTCCCGAAGAGATAAGCGCCATCGATGAGGTTACTCAAATCGCTGAGGATTATTACCAGAGGAACCCAGAGCTACAGAAAAAAACTCTGATGATGCTTCGCTCTCGAATTAAAGATGATGATACTTCTGAGGAGATGCTGCGAAAGGTACGTGAAACCTATCAAGATCAGGCTCTTGCAGATGAGGCAATTGATTTCTTGATTGAAGCAGCAGAAAATAAACAAGAGATGCGCACGAAGCTGATCAAAAGTAAAGAAGATTTCAATGCTCAATTTGGAAGGGAGATCCGGGCAGGTCGTAACATTGGCGTGCAAGCTAGAGAATTCTCTCGCCTTGGGCTGGGAAGTCCGACGGCCCTCCGCGATCTTTACCGAGAGATTACTGGAAATCCCCGCGATCCTCATAAACTATTTGATGAGCTTACAAAAAAATTCGAATTTTCGAAGATGAAAAACATCATTGATTTCATTTTGCATTCTCTTGGCGCTGATATGAAAATGAAAGGGGCGTCCATTTCGCGAGCAGAGTTGCAAAGGCTTTTTGGAGAAGCGCGTACAATGCAGGCCATTCTAGGGTTATTTCGCTTTTTCTTTAGTAGAATGCGCCTTGTGAAAGCACAGTTCAAAAAATTTGATCTAACCCTTCCTGTCCGACTCAATTTTGAAATGCTTTCTAAAGTTCTTATGAAACTTCTCGAAGAGCGCTACCCTTCTTCTGATCGGGTGCGCAAACTCGCTGCGCTCCTAGGGATCTCTGAAGAGGTAGCAGCACAAATCATCGTTCTTACCCAATATCGAGATGCACTGCGCCATCTTTCTCCAAAACTTTTTCAGTCAGAGAGACATAGGCAAGATCTCTTAGCTATCCTCATTGAAACCTTAAGTGATCTTGAAGATGAATGGGAAGAAGAGCAGGAAAAAGAGGAAGAGAAATAATGGACTTATTCCAGCAACTGCTCTACGACTTAGGAACTGAACTCGACCTTCCATTGCATATCGATAAAAATGGCGCCTGCAAACTCCTTGTCGATGAAAAACTTCCTGTACAACTAGAAATGCACCCCGATGGGCAAAGGCTTCTTATTTGGGTTACTATTTCTGAGCTCCCTCCCGGAAAGTTTCGCGAAGAGGTACTTAAAATAGCCTTGCGGCTCAATGGAGTCTACAATGAACTTGGGATCTATGCCTATATAGAAAAGACTAACTCTCTTGCTTTGTATAATTACCAGGTTGCTGAAAAGCTCAAAGGATCTTCTCTAGCAGAGCTTCTAGCAAAACTGATTCCCTATGCAAAAGAGTGGCAAGAAGCGATTGCAAGGGGTCTTTTAGCTCCTGCTAAATATCTAACCACTTTCAAAGAATCTGCCCCTCCTCATACCCTTTTAAAAAATCGATGAATAAAGAATCTTCTCTCCACCAACTTGTTCAATCTAAAAGAACTTATGACGCCTTTAAAAGAATCGGGATCAAACACCATCATGGGATCAATATCCCTCTTTTTTCAATTCATACAAAAAAAAGTGGTGGGATCGGAGAATTTTTTGATCTTTTCCCTCTGATTGACTGGTGTCATAAATTAGGGTTTGACATTATCCAACTTCTTCCACTCAATGAATCAGGAAATGACCCAAGTCCTTATAATGCCCTTTCTTCTTGCGCCCTTCATCCCATTTATCTCAGTCTTTATGCCCTACCCTATCTTGATCGTCATCCCTCTTTATTAAAAAAAACCATACCTCTCTGTCACCATTTAAAAACACAAAGAATTCCCTATCATGCAATACTCCAGGAAAAAATTCTCTTTCTGAAAGAATACATACCTCTCATCCAAAATCAGATGTGCGCTAGTAAAAAGTACCGGGACTTCGTCAGCAAAAATGAGTGGCTTCCGATCTATTGTTTATTCAAGGTATTTAAAAATCGATTCGGAGAAAAACACTGGAAAGATTGGCCAGATGAGATTTCTTTACCTTCTAAGCACGAACTTAAACTCCTTAAGTATCAGCATGAAGCTGAGTGCCTTTTCTACTCGATCCTCCAATACCTTTGTTTTTCTCAATTGGAAGAGGTAAAAAGATATGCAGAGAAAAAAAAGGTCTACCTCAAAGGAGATATTCCTATTCTAATCAATCCCGATAGCGCTGATGTATGGGCACATAGGGAACTTTTTGACCTTTCTCTTGCCGCAGGGCAGCCTCCTACAGAATTTAACCCTGAGGGGCAGTATTGGGGGTTTCCGCTCTATAACTGGGTAGCTCTAAAAGAAAACAACTATAGCTGGTGGGAGCAAAGGCTTCAGGTAGCAGAGTCACTCTATCACCTCTATCGGATTGATCATATTATTGGTTTTTTCCGCCTTTGGGCCATTTCTCCCGGGCAAGATCCAAAAACTGGTCATTATTTGCCGCACGAAGAGGGATTTATGAAAATACAAGGAGAGACCCTTTTAGAGATTGTCCTTCGCGCTACAAAAATGCTTCCTATCGGAGAAGATTTGGGACTTATTACCCCCTTTATTCGGGAGAGTTTAGCAAAGTTAGGGGTTCCAGGAACCAAAATTCTACGCTGGGAACGGGAATGGGAAAAAGGAGGAGGTTTTATTCCCCTTTCCTCTTATCCTCCCCTTAGCATGACCTCTGCTTCCACCCATGACCTTGACACCATCGCTCTTTGGTGGAAAAATAAACCTGCTGAAGCAGCAGCCTATGCTGCCTTCAAAAATTGGACTTATACCAAAGAACTGCCATTGGAGAAACACTTTGAAATCATCAGAGATACACATCATACGAGTAGTCTTTTCCATATTAATCTTCTTCAAGAATACCTCGCCCTTACCCCCCACTTGACATGGGAGGATCCTGAGGAGGAGCGGATTAATTACCCTGGAACTGTACAGAATAAAAACTGGACCTACCGTTATAAAGAACCTTTGGAAGTATTGACTAAGGATCCCAAGCTACTAAAAGTAATGACGCAGGTCTTAAAATAGCTTGTGCTTGGCTTCAAAGCTAAGGAGCTCTTTTTCTTTTTTAGGATTTTGAAGCTCTTTCTAAGCCTCTTAAGTGTGCTAGAATCTCTTGCGCGCTTGGGTGCTCTTCCCCTACCGTTTCTAAATACATTCTATAAGCCTTTGTAAGATAAGAAAGAGCACTTCGGTTGTCCACATTCAGATAGCTTTTGCCAATAGAACCCAAAATTTCTGCAATATTTTTATGGTGGTTTTTTTCATATAATTTTTCTCCCATTTTTAAAGCCTCCTCAAAATACTGCATCCCTTCTTCTCTTTTCTTAGAAGCGCAATAGACTTTTCCAAGGTTATTTAATACTTTCATGGTGAGATGATAGGGCTGGTCGTTAAAAAGCTCTTTACAAACTTGCAAGGATTCTTCAAAGAGTTCTTTTGACTTTTCATAATGACTCTGAGCATAGTAAACGTTTCCAAGACCTTCTAATGCACGAGCAATTAAATGGTGAGACTTATCAGGAAAAGTCTCACGAACGATTTGTAGAGCTTTGTCGAAAGAAGCAATTGCTCTTTTATATTGCTTTAAACGACAATAAACATTGCCCAGCCTATTGAGTATGTGTACAGATTTTAAGTTTAATTTCCCGTTCAAAGAAAGCTTTTTCACGATTTTCAGAGACTCCTTAATCGACTGGAGAGCTTCGTTCCACCTTCCCATCCGAAACCAGACTGAACCTCTACTGTATAAAATAAAAGCTAATTGTAGGTTAGGCTGACCCGACTGTATGCGGTAGTTGATAGCAAGCGCTTCTTCTATATATTCTAGAGCTTTTTTATATCCTCCTAAACTTGAGGAGACTCTGCCAGCCCATTTTAAAGCCTCTGCAAGAGCAAGAGAGTTATCCTCTTTACATAGCTGCCTATACAAAAATATAGCTTTAAGCAAATGGCGGACAGATTCTTGTCTACTTCCATACCAATAGAGGGTAATTCCCTTTCCTGCTAAGGCTCTTGCCATTTCAAAACTGGGCTGGCCTTGGGAAATTTTGTTCCCAATTTCTAAAACAGTTTCAAAGTAACTAATCGATTTTTCAGATTCTCCAAGAAAGTAATAACCCTTCCCCATATTACATAAAGTCATGAGCGCTTCTCGATCAGCACATTTTCCATAGATTCTTTCTTTTACGTTGAGAGATTTTTCATATTGCTCCATTCCCTTTTGATATTTTTCTTCAATGATTAGATAATAATTTCCAAGAGCATTAAAAACTTTTGCTAGGCTATGAGAAGAAACATCTTGAACATCATGAGTTAAAAACCAATCAGCATTGATTGCCCAATCATGAAGAAATTTTGCACTTTTTCCAGACCATTCAATTGCATCTATATCTTCCAATCCCTCTACTTTTTTAGCTAAAAAAGCAAGAGCTTCTCTTTTCACAACAAAAGAAAGAGGATTCCATGCATTAATGACTTCCTGCTTTAAGCGGTGAATAGAAAAAGTATTATCTTTCTGATTGTATTTCAGAAGAGCATGGCTTACTAAAACCTGGACAATATCATCACTCCTTAATTTCCCTAAAGAAGAGGAGAGGCTTTGCTTATAGTTTTGAAACCATTCTTCAATCCAGTCTTTTGGAATCAATTCAGGATAAAGAAGGGCGCAAAATTTTAAACATTCTACAGCGACAGGTTGTGTTTGCGACAGCCGGTCTAAGGTTACCTTCCAAGAGGCAGTTATAGAGTGAGGATAACGAAAGGTTTGAGAACTCTGATGTAGAAGAAGATCCTTTTTTTTCTGAAGCAATCCGGAATAAGCTCTTTCACTAACCCCTGGATTTTCAGAAAGGTAATGCGCCGCTATACCTAATGCAAGGGGAAAATAATCTAGCTGCTGAATTAAAGCCTTTGCTTTTTTTCCTGGCTTTTTCTTAGTCACTTTTGCAAGGAGCTCTAATCCCTCCCTTTGAGAAAAGGGCTCTACAGCCAAACAAATATAGCGCTCCCAATAACTTTTATCCCGAGTCGTAAGAAGGATCGACCCTCTACCCCGATCTGGCAAAAGAATTTCTTCTTCAACATTATCAAAGATTAAAAGCCAAGGTTTGGGAAAGAGATTATTTTCTAAATAAAAATGAACTCTCCGGATGGTCATTTCTACGGGCTCTTTAGAATCAAAGATAACGCCAAGTCGTCTAGCTAGCTCTCGATAGCTCTGATCATATCTTTCCTTTGTACTGCTATCCATCGAGTAAATAAATGAAAAATCTTTCCGGTATTTATTTGCAAATGCAATCGC
>JACPWA010000017.1 GCA_016191565.1 Simkania negevensis
AACCGTTGGTTCGTTTTTAACCAATAACTATCTGTCTGGCTAGTATAAGAAGAAATTCTAGACATATTTACCTCCTGATAAGGCTTTGTTTCTAAAATTATAGAGCTTAACAATTTTTTCTTGCAACCGAGTTAAAAACAGAAGAAATGCATGCAAACAATGCAAATCTGATGTGAGAGTGAAAAAACCTTTGATTTAAATTGTAGGGGCCCTAAAACTTTTGATAAAAGAATTAGGTGTATTGGTATGCAAAAAATACAAAAAATGGCTCTTTTCTCTTTTGTTTAGTTAAAAGAAATTTAAATAGCGTTACTTAGCTAAAGCTGTTTCTACTCCTTTGATTCAAGACAAATAAATAAAATAGACAAGGACAATCGAGAATGTTTGAGCCGAAAAAGAACACAAAAATGTAACTTGTTGAGGCCTTATGAAAAAAGTTCTGTTTTCCTTCATCACAGCTACCCTGACAGCTACTTTCCTGATCGCAGTCCCTCAAGCCATAGTATTTGATTTCGGAGGTGTCCTAACAGGTGAATCAAACCGAGAAGCAGTTGTCACCTTTATTCAGGAATCCTTGCATCTATCAAAAGAGGAATTTGAGAGGGCCAACCAAGAAAAACGCCTTGCTGTGCAACAGGGTAAAACTGATGAAGAATTTTGGCTTTTCTTTGCAAAAGCCAAAGGAATCAGACTCCCAGCTAACTGGACCCAGTCCTTCAAATCGGTTATGAAGGACGCGATCGGAGTCAATCCTCAAATGTATATTTTAGTAGAGGAATTACGCAAGCAGCACATACCGGTTGCACTACTTTCCAATATCGATAAGCGCCTTTCGAATCTGATCCGCGATTTCAAGCTTTATGAACCCAACCTGAGCTGCTCGCGCATCACTACACCGAGGCTGGTCTCAAAGAGCAGGCCATTCCTTACTGGCAGCGGGCCGGAGAGCGAGCCACCCAGCACTCAGCCTATATGGAAGCGATCAATCATCTCACCAAAGGTTTA
>JACPWA010000018.1 GCA_016191565.1 Simkania negevensis
CAGCAATTGATCTAGAACTTGCCGTTTTACCAAATATGCAACAAGCCAACTGTTGATCATAAAAATCATTAGGGCACCATTAAAAAGAAGCATCTTTATAAAAGGATATTTAAAAATATAAACATAAGCAACAACAAAAAATCGATTCAAGTTGATAAACAAACCATTAATAGAATAAATGTTAAATTGCAAGTTTTTCTCGACACATTTTCTAAATATCGCATCGATAGTTCGGCAAAAATCCAACAACTCAAGGATTAAAAAGGTCTGGCTTTAGTATAATAACCTCTAAGATTTTCTTAAACTTTAATCCAAGAGGAAACCTATGGCTATAGAAATATCATCAAGCTCTTCTCACCCTGTAATTATGACTCAAGAAACTTTTGACCCTGTAACTATAGCTCAAGAAATTTATACGTGGTTTGGAGAAGCGGGAAAAAAAGAAAAAGTTGCAAAAGTGGTACTCGATTTTACTTTAGACAAAGAGTTACAAAAACCATTTAAGAAAAACATATGCGATGACAGGCATATAATTACGTTAAACTATTTCTCTGAGGATACAAAGGGTCCAGATGTTCAAGGCATTATCCTCAAACAAATGCAAAAAATCAAATCTGCCATGAATCAACATAAAAAAAGTGCTAACTTCTTTACGTTTACATTGACTGGGCGCGGACAGAATCTCCTAGGTTCTCCATGTATGAATCAAGATCGGGTCTGGAATATCGTTCCTAAATAAACAAAACGGGAATAACGGGAATAATAGGTAAAGTCTGACTCCCTAAAGGGGTCTGATTTGAAATTGCTTCCCAATCTATCGAAATCTCATCGCCCTATCCAAGAAACAACGTCCCCGACTTTACATCTCTATTTAAATCAGTGTTAGGGAGTCAGACTTTACCTGTTCATTCCCCGTCAATTAAATAAAATTCATAGACGGAAAAAAATAAGCAAGTTAAATTAAGCTAAGGTCCAACCTAAAAGGAGCCTAGTTTGATAAAGTTAACCTTGCTTATTTCTTTCTTTTTCCCTTTTCCCCTTCCTCCACTTCTTGCCGAAAACCCTTCAACCCTCCCTCTTTCCCAGCTTATCGCTGATCAGCAGGGAGAATCCCAGCCGACACCTACTTCTTCTCCTGAGCCGCCAATCACTCCTAAACAGAATGGTATTGATATTCATCAAGCTACAGTCTCCTATGAAACAACTTTTATAAAGACACTTATTGTTCTTGTAGCACTGCTATTACTCGTTATTCTTACTGTTTGGATGTTTAAAAAAATCTCCCACGGCAGAATGAGGAGCTTTAACTTTCATAAGACAATTAAGGTGATTGAAAAACGCCCTTTAAGCCCCAAGTCGATGCTCTACCTCGTTGAGGTGGCGGGCAAACAGGTGCTCATTGCTGAATCGCAATTTGAAGTGAGAAAAATCACAACCATTGACTGGACAGCTGTAGATAAGGACTTATAAACATTAGAGAGCGTCTAAAAATTCTAGCACTAGACCCTGCGCTCTTTCTAATTCTTCATCGCCATGTGCTGTTGAAACAAAGGAAACTTCATAGGGAGAAGGGGGAATATAGACCCCTCTTTTAAAGAGATAGCGGAAAAACTCTTTAAATCTTTGCTGATCCAGCTTCTTTAGATCTTCTAGGGTCTCAACTTTTTCAACCCCCCAAAAGAGGGTAAACATTGATCCAATTCTTTGAATCGTTGCAGGTATTTTCTTTTCCTTAAGAGCTTCTTGGATAGGGGTACAAAAATGTTTCGTCCTTTGTTCTAAAGCTTCATAAAAGCCTTTTTTTCGGCATTCTTCAATAGTGGCCATTCCTGCTTGCATTACCACGGGATTGCCTGATAAAGTTCCTGCTTGAAAAACCCGTCCCGTGGGAGCAAGCGTTTCCATGATCTTTCGTTTCCCTCCTACTGCTGCTCCAGGAAGACCGCCGCCAATTATTTTCCCTAAGCAGACTAGGTCGGGATCGATCCCGTAGAGCGCTGCTGCCCCTCCTAGTCCTACCCTAAACCCAGTAATCACCTCATCGAAAATTAAAAGAGCACCTGTTTGTTTGGTTTTCTCTCTTAGAAACTCTAAAAACTCTTTTTTAGCAGGAACTAATCCTATATTTCCTGCAATTGGCTCGATAATCACCCCGGCAATAAGAGAGGCCGTGGCAGGATTGTTAAAGATCTCTTTGAGGGGCTTTATTTCATTATAGGGAAAAGAAAGGGTGTTTTTGACTACTTCCTTGGGAATCCCCTCTGAAGAGGCCTCTCCCCCTTGTTCCAAAAGATAGGAGCCACTTTTTACTAAAAAAGGATCTGCGTGCCCATGATAGTTCCCATCAAATTTGATAATAAAAGGGCGTTTAGTATGCCCCCTTGCTAGGCGAACTGCTGTCATTGTCGCCTCAGTGCCAGAGGAGAGAAAACGGACTTGCTCAAGAGCTGGCATGCTTTCCACAAGAAGGCGGGCAAACTTCTCCTCTATCTCCGTAGCAATGCCAAAAGAGCTTCCTTTTTTCAGTTGAGCACTTGCTGCTGCTACAACGCTGGGAGGAGCATGCCCTAGAATGAGCGCTCCCCAGCTCATGCAAAAATCGATGTACTTCTTTCCATCGACATCCCAAATATAGGCTCCATTCCCCTCCCTTACAATCATGGGAGAAAGATCCACGCTCTGAAAGGCGCGCACAGGGGAATTTACCCCCCCTGGAATCACCTCTTGTGATTGTTCAAATATTTTTTTGCTGTTTTCTCGCTCTATCGTCAACATTTTTGCTCCTTTAATTTAAATATTTAAATGATATATAAAATAGCTTTTTTGTGAAGTAGGCTTTGTTCTTTATATTAACAAACCCTTTACAAAGATTTTTTATCTATTAAAAAATTAATTTTGTTTGATTTTAAATCTTACAATCATTACACTTATATTTGTTACAAGAGGTTTGCTCAAAAGAAACCATAAACCATTCAAAGGAGTTCTATGACAACAACCATGGCTCACATCAAAGAAAAAGATTCCCGAGATGTCATTCCTACGAATGTGATTCCTACCGCCGATACCTCTAAAGAGCTAACTGAAGCAACTCCGACCAAAGAAGCTCGTGATCCTGCTGTAACTGCCTCTTCCCCTGACAACTTAAAAAAAGGTTTGCGAAGACTTAAAAGAAGAGGGGATGCAGAATACTTTGGTATTACAAGAATACTCGATCAATCTGCAAATCAAATTTTACTCAAAAGTCAGCTGCTACTTGCCATAAGCCATATTTTATTCCTCATACAAAAAACATATTGTGAAGCTCAAGAACGATTAGCAAGAAATACATTAAACAAATGATGCCTAATATAAGAGACAAACAGATTCTTCAGAGCACGTTTGCAGAGCTAAAAGCCCTTATTAATGGAGAGGTAAAGGCAAATTCCAAACATTTCTCCTATGAGGACTTTGAACTGCTCTATGCTTTTGCTTCTACTTTCTACAAGAGAAATGAGATAGAAGAGTCAAAGCAACTATACAAGCAACTGGCTTTAAGCCAGCCCTTTATTAAAAAATATTGGATGGGACTAGCAAGTTGTTGGCATTTTGAGAAAAACTATGAAAAAGCACTTAAAGGATGGGAAATGGCTTCTTTGCTCGATGAAAAAGATCCCCTGCCCCATCTTTATAAAGGGGAAACTCTTTTTGAATTACACCAGGTACAAGAAGGACTTAATGAACTTGCAACTGCTAAAGAAAAAGCTCTTCTCTGCCAAGAAAAAAGGCTTGTGGAGAAAATTGATCAACTTACCTCTCTCTGGCAGACCGAAGAAAGAAAACAAGCTTAGGAGATTAGGATGAATACTACCCCAGAGCAACTTAATTCCAATTTTTTTCAAAGAGCTCATAGAGCTCTTTCCTGGGATCCTACAAGCCCGATCCCCTACTTCGAACCTCCTTCTAACTCAACTAAAACTCCTAAACCTGAAGAAACAGCTCCAAAAGAAGAAAATTTAGATCCAAATTCAAAAAGTTATACCCCTCTCCCTATTCCTCCTCCTCTTCCAGAACCTATACAATATGCAAGGCCTAAGGATATTGCACAGGCTTTTGACAATATGAACGAGAGCTTCCTCATGGGTGTTGAATACTCAACTCAAGCCAATCTTCAAGCTCTACACTATTACCTTGATCGAGGGCAAGTATATAAAAATAATCTCCACAAGTATCGCAAAGAATCAGAAGAAGAGGAAGCGGCCCAGTCTAAAAAAACAGATATCGAAAAGTATGCCTCTACGACTTTAGGAGCCGTTCAAGCTGCCAAAGGGTTAGAAATTATGGTAGATGGAATCGGAACTCAAAACCCTGCTAAAATTGCTTCAGGGGCAGCCATGTGCTTAGGAGGGGGAGCAAATGCAGCAACAGAGCTTCTGTTAGACAAAAACTCAACAGTCAAACCTTTTGTGCAAGCCGCTGGGGTGATTACCTCTATTTTTGGCGCCGTTATGAATGCAGATACCTTTCTTGCTTCAGGATTAAATACCCTCAGCTCAATTACGCAGGTTACTTCCTCTGCAACAAATAACTATTATCAAGTAAAAGCGCTCGATCATCGCGCAGCGCAGGAGCGCTTAACTGCAGAAAGAACCACACTTGAATATGAGCAAATGAGAAGCATGGAACAACAAAAAAAGTTCTTAGGCACCATGAAAAGTAGCAACGATGCAAAAACTCTAACAGCTTTTTCCGATAGCATCGATAGCCTAAATGAAATTATAGAAGAATTTTTAAGAAAAAGAGGATGATCAACGCGTGCCATCCGCCAATTTCGACACGTCACCGTCCAAGTTGGGCTCGCTCGGCTCCTCGATGCATCGCAGTTCGATCGAGGATAACGCAGACGGAACGAAAAAGTAC
>JACPWA010000019.1 GCA_016191565.1 Simkania negevensis
ATTGTGTCTTACAGCTACAAAATGGACCTTTAGCTCCCCCTTAATTTCCCTCCCGCTCTGGGGGCATATCCTTTTTTGGATCGGCATTCTTTTTTTCTTCAGTATTGGTTTTTTAAAAAAAAGAATAAAGAAGAGCTAGTACATAATACTACGCACGATTAAAAATGGCAGCTTTTAGAAAATGGACTTTTTGCACAACCTGTTTTGTTTGAAAAAATTATCGACTTTTTCAAACAAAATAGGTTGCACAAGAGCCTATAAGGCAACTGTAATTGCTGATGCATAGGGCTTTCACGCAGCTTAAAGGTGCCATTTTTAATCGTGCTTGGTATAATGGAGTTTTATCGTTTGGCTTTCTATGGGCGAAAATAAAGATTCTGAACTTGTATCCAATAGGCGCGCTCGTCACGAATATGAAATTCTAGATACCTATGAAGCAGGAATTGTCCTTCTTGGAACAGAGATCAAGTCTCTTCGCGACCATGGAGGTTCCTTACAAGATGCCTATGTTTCCATTGAAAGAAGCGAAGCCTACCTTAAACAAGCTTCCATCGCTCCTTATAAATTTGCCAGCGCTTTTAATCATGAAGAAAAACGGGATCGGAAGCTTCTTTTACACAAGAAAGAAATCGTACGGTTAAAAAAAGAAACAGAACAAAAAGGGTTTACTATCATCCCCTTAGCGATGGTGCTGAGAAGAGGACGAGTAAAAGTGGTCATCGCTGTTGCTAAAGGTAAAAAATTCTATGATAAACGGGAAGCAATCAAAAAGCGGGAACAAAAGCGCTCTATCGAACGGGAAATGAAGAATTGACAGGAGCTCTTATAATCTCTTAATCTTATAGAAAAGCAAAGGAAACATTACTCATGAAAGCCCGGATTGGAAGATTTAACCTTGTATCTCTCATCGGAAAAATGCAAAGTGTCATTACAAATAAACCAATACTCCCTATTTTATCGAATATTTTAATCAAAGTAGCAGATGGAAAAGTGACTATCAGCGCTACCGATTTAACAATCAGCATGCGCGATCAGATTAGCGCAGAGGTAGAAGAAGAAGGAGCAATTACTCTTCCTGCTCGTCCTTTTTTTCAACTCATTCGAGAGCTTAGCGCCCCAGAGATTACTTTAAGTTCTTCTTCTGCAGAAATCGCTACCATTTCTGCTGGAAACTCTTTTTTTAAGCTTCACGGGATTCATGAAAGTGAATTCCCTTCTCTTCCCGATTTTTCAGAAGCGCCCCACTTCTCTCTTCGCAGCAAAGAGCTTAAAGAAATGCTAAGTCGCTCTGCTTTTGCCGCTGCTAAGGAAGATAGCCGCCATGTTCTCAATGCGATTTTAATGCAAATTGAAGATAATCGGGCGACTTTTGTTGCAGCTGACGGTAAAAGGCTAGCAAAAATCTACACCCCCATCCCCTTTACAGAACCAAAAAGCCGCTCCTATCTTCTTCCCCTCAAAGCAGCAGATGAAATGATCAAGCTACTTGATGAAGAGGAAGAGGTGGAAATCTATCTCCTTTCCGATAAAATAGCTTTAGAGGTCGGAGGAGTGACTTTCATCACCAAGCTCCTTTCAGGAGAATATCCCGATGTTGAACTGATTATTCCTAAAAAAGGGGAGCTTGACTTTATCCTACATAGGGAAGAACTCATGGCCCTTCTACGTCAAATCTCCCTATTTACGGGAGAAAAAAATCAATCGGTTCAGTTTCACTTTCAAAAAGGGGAACTTGTTTTAACTGCTAGCACCAGCGATTTTGGCGAAGGAAAAGTCTCTATGCCTCTTGACTACTCTGGAGAGCCTCTTGATATTGCTCTTAATCCCCTCTTTTTTTATGAGATCCTCCGCCATTCAAAAGATGAAACGATCTCTTTTTCTATAACAAGCGCTTATAACCCAAGCCTTATTACTGATTCTTCTACTGCTAAATTTGTGATCATGCCGATGAGGCTTGCCTCAGTATGAAGCTATCCCGGTATTCAAAATTTCCCAATTCCTAGTGCTCCGTTTCAAAAGTTTTTGACGTTTGGGCTGATGTGAAAGTTCTCGCGGTTTATCGATCGTAAAGCTAGCTGTATTAATTCAATACAGCGCGCTTTACAATCGGCAAACCCCGAGGCTTTGACACAGCCGAAACATTAAAAACTTTTGAAACGGAGCACTAGTCTTTCCTAATGTTTTTAAAAAAGCTTCTCCTAATACACTTCCGCAATTACCAGAAAGAGGAACTCGTATTTAAAGCAGGAATCAATCTACTTTCAGGAGCAAATGGCGCAGGAAAAACGAGCATTCTAGAAGCGATTTATCTCCTGAGTACAGGGCGCTCCTTCCGCACCAATCACCTCTTTGATCTAATCCAGAAGGGGGCTTCTTCTTTCCATGTTGCAGCAGAATTTGAAAAAGATGGGGTGGAACAAACTTTAAGCATTTCCTTTGATGGTGAAAGTAAACAGATGCAATACAATGATACCTCTTTTGCTAGCTATACTCCCCTTTTGGGAGTTCTTCCTTCCGTTTTATCCTCCCCCAAAGATATCGAAATTCTCAGTGGCTCTCCTAAAGAAAGGCGCCGTTTTCTTAATCTTCATATCGCCCAAGCAGATCCCCTTTATGTCTATCATCTAGTCCGTTTTCAAAAAGGGATGCAACATCGCAACGTTCTCCTTAAAAGAAAAAAAGAGGAGACAATGGCTACCTGGGAACAAATGATGGCTCCCTCTGCTGCTTATATCATAAAGAAAAGGGAGCAGCTACTTTCCCAACTTGCTCTAAAAATCAAGCGGTTTACTACTCTTTTTTCAGAGGGAGAGGATCTCTTTACTCTCACCTATGCCCCTTCTCTTCCCTTTAAAGGAGAGATTAAGGAGCTTCTCAATGCTTTTGCCATGCATAGGAGCAAAGAGCTTTTCTTTGGCACTACCCTTTTTGGTCCTCACAGAGATGATATGCAGATTTTCTTTGATACAAAAGAAGCAAAAAGCTACGCCAGTGAAGGACAGAAAAGAACTTTCATTCTTTCGCTAAAATTTGCAGAGTGGGAATCTCTCGCTGAAATCAGCGGGAGTTCTCCATTCATGAGCTTTGACGATTTTGGAATTCACCTTGATGAGAAAAGAAAAGAGGTAATTAGTCAGAGGTTTAGCAACTTTCGGCAAATCTTTCTGACTCTGCCTACTTTAGCTAGCCTCCCTTCTTTAAAGATCTCGCACCATCTTGTAATAAGAAACGGATGCGTAAGCCCAGCTTAAAGCCAGTTAGAAGACCATTTTTTGGCTACTTGCGGTTGTTTTCTTTGTCTTTGTTTGGAAGCGCTAGAAGAAAAGTGCTTTGCGGAGACTTGCTGTGTAGTTGAAGAAACTTTTGATTGAGAAGCTGCTTTATAGTTCCTTCTTCGTTGCCCTTGCTTTTTTGAAGAAGAGCTAGCAGAAGAGCGCTGCGTTGCTGGAAAAGTAGATAACCTAGGAGGTGCTACTGCTCTTTGATTTGCTTGTACAGGCCTCTGTTTTGCAGCATAGCATTCATAATAAATCATCCGAGAGCTTCCCATTAACTCATATAAAATATCTGTCACATCTTGAGGATCTTTTGTAAAGTAAGCATAGGTTTTCTGAGAAATATTCAATCGCTCTGCACCATGAGAATCAGAAATAGCATATTCCAATGTTTTTGTTATTGGATTAAAAAGAATGACTAAAGCGCGTGTATACGCTCCATTTGAAATAGCTACTAAACGAGACTGCTTAGTAGCAATAACTTCTTGAGAAAGAGTTGTAACTACGGTAGAAAAATCTGTTTTGTTTTTTGATCCTACTCCACCTATATTTCCAGATAATTTAAGAGGCTCTAAAGATTGATGGTAGGACATATCCCACACTTCTTCTGTTTCTAAGTAGGGATTATAGTTACTAATTCTACCATTCTCCACGTAAGTTAAGTAAGGTTGTTCAAACTTTTCTACCGCAAGATCTTGTGCAGCTTCTAAGTGTTCCTGTTCAATCGTTAAACAGTTATTGCGATCCCAAAACGACTTCTTACCAAGAGCAAGTTCTCCGAATTGCAAAGTATAGGAAGGACAGCTAATTCCATGCCCTAGAAGAGATTCTTGACGTCGGTTACCTATATACCTCCGCTCATCAAATTGAGAGAATCTAGCTACTTGTACTTCAGCCTCTCTAAAGCGCTTTGGTTGTGAAGTTCGTGTTTGTAAGCTTTTATGAGCTGCTTTCTTTGGCATTCGTAGGTTTCTTACTGCATAAAGTTGTGCTTTTAGAGGTTTATATCTTCTATCTAAACGTGCTAATGAAGCAACTGATGTATAAGTTTCGTTGAGAAAATCATCGCTACACTTCTCATAGCCTGATTGTTCAGCTGCCAAAATAGCTTGTGTAGTATCCTGCCATAGCTTGAATTGACTATCATAAGAAGGCTTGACTATCTTTGGGCCTATAGGGTCTTCAACTTTTGGGCTAGATAATGGTAAAGCCTCTTGACCCTCCTTTTTTTTCTTTCCTTTAGTAGCTGGAGCAGATTTCGGATGAATAGAAGCAGTTTTTTTAGATAGAGCCTCTCTTTTAGAGGAAGAGGAAAGGTGCCGCTCTCTTTGGGTATCAGTTTTTCTTATAATTTTAACTCCAATCTCTCCTAAAAATTGTTCCACTTCTTTAGCAGATGAGACAAATGCTTTTTTTACTGTTGGGTTTAATTTTCCTTGTTTATTGAATGCTTGATAGTCTGCGCCAATTCTTTGGTGCAGAGCTACTACTTTTTTACAGACAGCAATACGTTGTTCTGGGGCCTGTGCTAGCATGTTTTTCTGAGCCTTTAATGCATCCCCGTAAGATACAAGACGTCTAGGAATAGAAGTAATAGTCATAATGTTTTAATAATTTTACTATTTATTTACTTAATTATAACATTTTAACTAATTAATTTTCTATAGTTTTATAAAATTCATTTTATTATAATAAATTCATTGCGAGTAACTTATGTAAATTTTCTTGCTTTAAAGAAAGAGTTTTTAATTTGCTTAATATTAGTTAGTTATGATTGGCTCTTTCGTTTTTGAATCTCATATAAACTGTATGATATAAGCTTTTAATTTTAAATGAGATGCAAAATCATAGAGGTTTTACATAGTACTACAACAGTTTTTAGAACAACCACAAGATTAAATTAAATGAGCTCTGGTTGGCTTCGTTTTTTCCAATAGATGGGACCATAATCATAAGTGAGCTGTTCCCCTTTTTGAATGAGACGATTGGAAAAGAGAATCACTCTAGTAATCCCTTCTATAATTAGCCACCTAGAGGTGAGATTTGGCTCGTCACTATGATTAATAAAGCGGGTAAAATTGCCTCTTTTTTCAGCATTAATCACAAAAGGAGTGGGTTTGGGGCCGACCACATATCCAAAGATATAGTTATTGAATCGGTTGAGTCTTCGGCTTCTTTTCTCCACAACCCCCGTGTATTCTCCAATATAGGTTAAAGCAGAAATGTCTTTTACAGCAAAAACCCCATAACCAAGCTGCGGGCTAATATAAC
>JACPWA010000093.1 GCA_016191565.1 Simkania negevensis
AGACAAATAACTCAAAGATCGTCGTCATTATTTCATGCGAATCAATAATTCAGTCGGAAATTATTACATATTTTGGCTAATAAAATATGCCTTCAAGTCTTCAGCATGCATTTTTAAAGAAGCGGCTGCAATCTCGTTTTTTGAGGAATCGCGCCAAAGAATAGAGGCGCATCCTTCAGGAGAAATGACAGAATAATAAGCATGCTCAAGCATCCCTACTGCATCTCCGATCCCTACTCCAAGAGCCCCTCCTGAACACCCTTCCCCAATCAAGACAATGATGATCGGGGTAGGAAGAGAAGCCATCTCAAATAAGTTGGTCGCAATTGCCCACCCTTGCCCTCTTTCTTCTGCAGCAAGACCGGGATAGGCTCCAGGAGTATCGAGAAGAGAGAGAACGGGCAGATTAAACTTGGCTGCAAGTTTCATCATCCGTAGAGCTTTTCTGTATCCTTCTGGATGAGGCATGCCAAAGTTCCGATATATACGGCTTTCTGTGTCGCATCCCTTTTCTTGAGCAATAATGACAAACTTAGTCCCTTTGATCACACCGAGTCCAGTGATGATGGCCCGATCATCTCGATAGAGCCGATCGCCAAAGAGTTCTGTAAAGCTCTCACATATGCTTTTGATATAGTCGACCGAGCGAGGGCGATCAGGATGGCGACAAATTTCTACCCTTGCCCAGGGAGTCAGTTGTGAATAGACTTGCTCTTTTACCTTTTGCAGCTTCTTTTCCAGATTGATGATCTCCTCACTTGCCCAGGCCCCATTATTTTCAGTTTGAGCTTTAAGTGTAGCGATCGTCCCTTCACATTCTCGAATCTGCTGCTCATGTTTTAACATTTCTATTTTTTCCTTTCTTAGTAAGCGCTGCTTCCCAGAAATGCGCGCGCGCCATAGCTCTGGCATAGCTAGTGCTCTATAAACTTAATTTGTGCCATTTGGGCTGCGTCAAAGTCCCGACGTTCGTCTATTGTAAACAGGCTTGTATTTAGTTAATACTAGCCCGTTTACGATCGGCAAACAGCGAGAACTTTCACGTCAGCCGAAATGCCAAAAATTAAGTTTGCGGAGCACTAAAGCAACGTCAATTTCTAGGAAGCAGCACTAATCAATTTACTTCTCTACCTGAAAACCAGGAATCTTAGCATCTCTAAAGTCTTTGACAATTTCTACAAATGTCGGTTTTGTAATCACAATAGCAAAAAGCTCTTCTACATCTTCCTGTTTGAGTCTAATGCACCCATCGCTTTCATATTTGCCAATCACATCTTGATTTTCTACATAACTGTTTGTTCGAGGATCTAGTGACCAGGGAGCTCCATGAAGGCCATAACCTCTTGGGTCCTCTCCCATGCCACTGACCTCCTCCACAAAAGGGAGCCATCTATTTCCAAAAATTTCTACCATTTCCCGCTCTTCTCCCTGAAAATGTCCTTTTACCCCAGGGCGATAGATTGCCACTTTATCTCCAAGGCGGTATTTCCCTAAAGGAGTCAAAAGACCAGAGAACTTGTGCGGATCAAATCTTCCTAATCCTACGTGGTAGGTTTTGAGAAGGACTTTTTCATTACTTCCTAGATCATGGTAATAAAACCACATTTTACAGCGGGAAAGATCGATCACTAGATAGAAGTAGACCTCCTTGCCTTTTGCAAACACATTGAACTGATCTCCAAAAGAGACCCTTTGCGTCGCATAATCAGGTTTTCCATTTAGGCTACGGGCAATAAAATGGCGTGAAGTGCCGTAGTAAGAGGCATAATCAGAAATCCAAGCAGGTTTTCCCTCTATCCAAGGAACTCGACTTTTATATTTGACCGTTTCTACAATAGGAAGCTTTTTTTTGCCTTTTGTAAAGAGCCTCCATACTTGATCCACCTCCTCTTCAGTTATCTCATCTTTGATAGGGCTGAGAAGGGCAGGAGCTATCTTTTCTTCTATTTTCTGCGGAAGGCTTGCCTCTGCAACAGCAGAAGTCTCTTTTACAGGGATCTTGCTTTCTTCTTTCTTCTCCCCTCCCCGCTTGAATAGGGAAATCGCTCCAATGAGCAGGAAAAGAAAGAGCGCTCCAACAAAAATAAACCTTGGCATTGACAAAGGAAAGCTCCTTTAGGATAGGTCAAAAATCGTTTCTCTTATGTTGAATTATCGTCAATTCTGAATTCTTTTTCAAGGACGGTAATAATAGCGAACGTCATTAAAAATTTTAATTATATACTCACCTTACGCAAAAAGGAGAGATAGAAGAATAAAAGATCTTGAAAAGTCGATTGCTTTAAAATCCACATTGAGCAGATGATATGACGAATAAACATAACTTTTTTGTTTCAAGGAAGGTAAAAAATGCTCTCTCTATTGATCTAATAGAGCTGCGCTTTTTTACCTTCCTTGAAACAAAAACCTTATATTTCTTCGCTCATCTGATCTGCTCAATAGACTTCTTTCGAAACTCGCTTTGTTTGGAAAAATGGCGCATTTTAGACAGGTCTTAAAAACGATTTTGAAGACAATGTGGGAACACATGGCCGAAAAAATCAGTCTTTAGAGATGGCACAAATCGTTGTTTTGGCAAATAAATGGAGTTTCGAAAGAAGTCTAATGTGGATTAAAAATCATAAGGCTATTCAAATGAATAGGGCGAGAATTTTTAAAGCGATTGAAATGCAAAAGATGTACTTTCTTCTGCTCTTTTTTGTATGTAAGGTGAGTTATAAAATGATCTTCCAAGAATAATTTGAAAGAGAGGGCATTATTGGAAAAGAAATCAAAAAATCTGCTCCCCAAAAGTGGCGATAGCCTCCAAGGGGGATCAATTCCATTTCCCCTTCCATCATGGAGATAAGCTCTAGCTTTTCTTCCTCTTTTTGCAAGATAATAGGAAGAGCCTTTCCTTTATATCTCTGAAGAGATTTGGGAAAAAGGTCCTCCCCTCCCCCTACATGAAGCTGATCAGAAGAAACATAAAAGACCAGGTAGAGTGGGATACTGTCCTTCCTATGAAAAAATTGAGTGGAGAGGGTAATCTCCTTTTGGCCTCCACAAAGATCAAAATAGATCCACTCCTTACCAGGAAAAGCTGAAGAAAAGCTGATGTTACGAGCAAGAGATCTTTCTGGATCAACTAATCTGCTCCATCCTTTAAAACGAAAATTCCCTTCTTTCTTTTCCATTAAAAGATCTGTAAAAGGAGTACTTGTTTGATCAGCTGTTCTATAAAGACCAAAACGGGAGGGATCTGACAAAGGGAAGAATTGCGGGCCAAAATTAATAATCTTAAGATTTTTTTTATGAAGGGTAAAAAGGCCTGTATTAACTCCACTTGCAGTCCCTACAAAATCATATCTTAGAAACTCTACCTTCATAAAACTAAGTGGCCGACTGAGTTCAGTAAGAGCAAAGGGTTCATCAATAGAGCAGAAAGGGCTCATTTCTTCTAAGGAAAAAACGGAAGCAAGCAAAGGATATAAAAAGGAAAGAGAGTTTAAATCAATTTTAGAAGAAATCGCTTCCTGTTCGAGCTCCATATACAGTTTTTCTGCAGCTCCATCCATCTTTGGATCCTGTGTACAATGGGCAGTGAGGGTAAAGAGGTGAAAGTAAAGGAGGGACCTATAAATAGGGTGATATTTCTCCTCTTTGGTCCATAGAGCTTGAAAAGGAAGTCCCTCTTGATCACATAAGCTGAGAAGAAAATATCCTCCCCTTAGTCCGGCAATTAAAAGGCTTTCTTCTTTAAGGAGAAAAGCCAAATAGATCCAAAGTACATAAAGCTCTGCCAAAAGGGTAGGGTCTAGAGTAGCTCCATCAAGAAAATGATCCCCCGTTTCTAGTAGAGCAATCCCATTTCCCATCTGCTTTAGATAAGGCCTTTTATCCTCCCCTAAAAGGAAGGAGGCAAGTGCAGCAAAAGCAGAAGAGAGCTGAAATTCTTTCCAAAATCCACTTGTCAGTACCGAGTTTACCATTTTTTTGCAAGCTGCAGTTATAACACAATCAGTTACAAAACTGGATTTGGGCGCACACGAAAGCCCCCTTTTTTTCCATAAGCAAAGAATGGAAAGGACCTCACGCCAAAGATCTAGATAGTGGTAGGGATTGCTACTCTCTTTCTTCCCTATTTCTGATATCCAACTTAAAAGGCTTTCCTCAGAAGTGAGACTTTCCAAGAAAAAGTCCCTCATAGCTAAAAGTCTTACATCGGGAACAAGCAAGTCATTTTTAAGATTTTTTTCTAAGAGCTTCTTAAAAAGAGAAGCAGAAGTTGCTGAATTTTTAGTAAGCAGCTTTTTGCTCCGACTGTCCAGCAGATGGCTGACCACCTGTTTCTTCTATCATGCTTTTCATTTTTTTCCCTGGAGTAAATTTCACAGCAAATCTCTCAGGAATTACAATAGGAATGGCAGCTTTTTTAGGATTTCTCCCTATTTTTCTCTTTCTTTTTACAACTTCAAAAACTCCAAAGTCTCTAAATTCTAAACGATCTCCGTGAGAAAGATATCCAGTCATAGAATCTAGAAAGGATTGAATAACAAGTCTAACTTCATTGGGATGAAGTCCCTGCTTTCGTGAAATTTCATTGATTAGCTTCTTTTTTGTTACCGTTCCCATGATTGCTTAGCTCCTCTCTTATTTAATGTGCAATTTTGAATCAAAGATTCAGACCTCTAAATCTTCGCGTCTTCTTTTCACTTATTTTTCTATCATATTGATTTTCAGGCAAGTCCTTTTTTCCTACTCCTACCAAAATAGGGACAAGCTGCTTATACTGATCCTCACTAAAAACTATGCTTTTGAACGCGTCAAAGTTCCCTCGATTCAATGATCGTAAGGAGATCAATATTAGAAATATGGACCTCCTTACGATCATTGAATCGAGGGGCTTTCATGCAGCTGAAAAGCATAGTTTTTAATGAGGATCGGCATTACTACTTTTTAATTTCGATGAGAAGCTTTTTCTTTTTTCCCGCTCCGATCAATAAGTATTTTTCCCCGATGAGATCTTCTTTTTCTATGATCTTTTTCCCTTCCAAGACTTTTTCATTATTGAGGTATGCTCCCCCACTCTTCACCAAGCGAGATGCCTCCCCTCTGCTTGAAACAAGAGAGGTCTTGGAAAGAAGATTAAGAAATGTATTTTGCAATACTTCCTTCTCAGAAAGCTCAAGATAAGGCATATCAAAGCGCATTTCCTCAAAAGCAGTCGGATCAAGTGTCGCCATAGCTCCAGGAGCTGTTTCTTTTGTCACTCGAAGGGCTGTTTTGAGCCCCTCTTCTCCATGAACAAACTGGGTGAGTTCTTCTGCTAAGCGCCTTTGCGCTTCATTAGGAATATGGGTGCCTTCCTTGATTCTTTTTTCATACTCTCTGATCTCTTCGATCTCAATGAAGGTGAGCATCCGCATTAACTTGATGACATCCTCATCAGAAATCTGCACCAAGTACTGATAAAATTGAAAAGGAGAGGTTTTAGCAGGATCTAGCCAAATTGCCCCCCCCTCACTTTTCCCAAACTTTGCTCCATCACTTCTAATGAGAAGAGGATGAGTAAGCCCAAAAAGAGAGGTTTTCTCAAGTTTTCGAGCAAGTTCTATTCCTGCAGTAATATTTCCCCATTGATCACTACCACCTATCTGGAGAGTGACCCCATGTTCTTTAAAAAGATAATAAAAGTCATACCCTTGTAATACTTGGTAGGAGAATTCAGTAAAACTAAGCCCCTCTTCTGAATGGAGACGGGAACGTACACTCTCCTTAGCAAGCATCGGTCCCAAACGGAAATATTTTCCCACGTCGCGGAGAAATTCAATCAGGGAATACTTAGAGAGCCAACTATCATTATTCAGAATAATAGGAGGATTTTTCGAAAAGTCAAAAAAACGTCTTACCTGTTTTTCTATCGCTCTTACATTGGCTGCAATCAGCTCTTCTTCTAAAAGAGGGCGCTCTTGACTTTTACCCGAGGGATCCCCAATCTTCCCCGTTCCTCCACCTAGGAGAAGCACTGGGGTATGGTCAAAACGCTGAAACCAAGCAAGGGCCACTAAACCTACCAAATTTCCTAAGTGAAGACTATCTGCCGTAGGGTCAAATCCGATGTATCCTTTTAAGGGGGTTTTAATCTTCTCTTTTAACTCCTCGCTTGTAATCGCATCGATAAATCCTCTCTCTTCTAAACACTCAATCACTGTTTTCATTAGAAAGCTTCCTTGCCTTAATCATTTCCATAAGTTCACTCACCTTTAAACTAACCTTGGCTGCATTTTGGTTCTCATCAAAAAGGGAAATTGACTTTGTGTGAAGAACTATCCTTTCATTTGCATGCCTTGCAATCCATTTATGAATCTCTGAGCTTTTTCTTTCCAAAGCTTGGGGAGTAGTATTTCGATCCATTTCGGAAAGGTATTTTTTTAATTTTTCTCTTGTCTTTTTCGTCTTATTACTTTCTTCTGCTAATCGATTTTGCTCTTCTTCTGACATAACAACCCTTTGCTTTAATTCTAGATAATCCTTAAAAATGACATAACCCGCTTCAAATGAAAAGAGGAAAATTCAGCTGAGGAAAAGTTTAGCTTATGTTATACCCAAAGAATCTGAGTCATCGACTAAGAAAGTGTCTCAAAACCTGAAAACGAAGGATTTTTGAGACTATTTTCTAAGCCCAAATCCGATTGTCAGATTCTTTGGATATAATATGAAGAAAGGAAAGGAGAGTTCTTTTGAACCAAGAGGAGATGAAAGAAGAAGTTGGCTGCCTAGCAGCCGCCTGGGTCCAAGAAAACTCCATTGTGGGAATAGGGACTGGTTCCACTGTTCGCTATTTTATTGAGTATCTAAGTCAAAGATGTCAGCAGGGCTTGAAGATTCAGGTAGTATGTAGCTCCGTGCGCTCTTACGAGTTTGCTAAAGCACAGGGAATCCCTCTCATTGAGAGTGATAAGATAACTTCGGTGGACCTCACAGTAGATGGCGCAGATGAAATCGATCGAAACTATCGGATGATTAAAGGAGGAGGAGGCGCCCTTCTACGTGAAAAAATCCTAGCTTACGCAAGTAAGAAAATGACTGTAATCATTGATGAAACAAAACTGGTTGATCAATTAGGTAAGCAAAAGCTACCTCTAGAACTTCTCCCATTTGCATTTCCATTGACCATTAAGCATATCAATCAACAGGGATTTCATGGGAACATCAGAAAGACAAAAGAGGGAGTTATTTATTATACGGATAATGGAAACATGATCTACGACATTAGCTTTGATTCCTCTTCTTTCTCTCCGGAAGAGGAAAATAAACGGCTCATCGAAATTCCCGGCGTTGTTGAAACAGGGTTTTTCTTTAATGCAGCAACCGACTTACTAGTTGGCCGTCAAGATGGGACGGTTGAACATATAAAAATAGAAAGAAGGAGATAAAAGATGGAGATTATCCCCATCGATATTGTAAAAATTGACCATACACCTATAGCCACCCTTTTTTTGCTTGGAACAAAAGAAAAACAATTTGCTCTTTATGCCTCCCCCAATACAGGAGAAGCGATTAAAAAAGAAATGAACCCTGAGCATCCCTCCCGTCTTTATACACACAATCTCATTTCCTCCATCCTTAGTTGCTTAAACGCAAAAATCTCCAAGGTAATTTTATGGGATGTGAACGATACTGTGTATCAGGCCCGACTTTTTCTAGAACAACAAATAGAAGGGCACCGAACTATTATTGAAATCGATGCACGCCCTAGTGATTGTCTCACCTTGGCTATCCAAAACGATGCACCGATCTTTTGCCGCAAAGAACTATTTGAAAAGGCTCTAAAAATCGACATAGAAGAAACTTGAAAATAGTGCCACCTAATTTAAACCAAAACATTAGATTTCTTTCGAAACGCGCTTTGTTTGGAAAAATGGCGCGTTTTATACTAAATGTAAAAAATAAAATGACTAAATTGGATCGCCTAACATATCATCTTCGAGAGATCTTTTCTCGCTAATGTTTAAAAACATAAGCTTCGAAAAGATCGCTCAAATCTGTCACATTATTCGAACCAATTTAGTCATTTTATTTCTTACATTTAGTATAGCATGAGGAGAGGAGTTTTTAAAATGAAATTTCTTACTCACCTTGCCAAAAAAAGGAGAGGTAAAGGAATAGAAAGTTTTGAAAAGGAGCACTAGAACTTTTAATCGTGTTAGATACTCCTTCTTCTGCTCTTCCTTTGTGCGTAAGGTGAACTCATAAATCGGCGATATCAATAATACGGTAAAAATAGCGGCTGCTTAAGAGAGCATCTGAGAGTGGGCCTAGATGGAGGAGAACAGGACAAACACCAAAACCTTTGGGAAGGGAAAGAGAAGCTATTTTAGTTTTCATAGCGTCGATTACCTCAAGACCCAGCTCACGCCGGCGCATTTTAACTTCACAAACAAACAGGGTATTGGAATATGTTTGGATCAGATAGTCAATTTGGCATCCTTTTTTTCGGCCTAAGGCTTTTTGAAAATAAGGGTTGTCTATGGCAATATCCTGAGCATGAATCCCAAGTGCATGGTAAATAAGAGGTCTATTTTTCAATAGAAGGTTTTCCATTTGAAAGCCAAGCATTGGCTCCCATCCAGGCAAGCTAGACAGGGGGACTTCCAGAAATGATCCCTGCTCGATTTTTGCCAGGTTAGGTTCGATATAATGGATATAAAAGCGAAGATAGTTGTCAGAGAGGCGATACAAAGTCGATTTTCCAAACTTGCCTGTTTTTAAAGACCAATCAGGGTGTTTACTAATAAATCCACAGATCTCAAGAGCATTAAGATGCTGGCTCAATGTACCACTCGGAGAATAAGCCATTGCCTTTTGAAGAGCTGCCCGCGTCTTCATCCCTTGACTTAACACCTTAATAATTTTTTTATAAATCTCTCCTCTTGAGCTGAAGAGATCATTAAAAATCCGATCAAATTCATGGACTAAAAGGGCATTTTTCTCAAAACAGAGCCGTTTGATATTTTCTTCTGCACTTTGAGCGGTCTGTATTTGCTCTAGATACCAGGGCACCCCACCAGTTACGCTAAGAATCTTAAAGAAATCAAGGTCAGATCCCTTAAAGTTTTGAAGATTTAATAGATCTCTGCACTCTGCGATGGGCAATTCTGTGAGTTCCAGATAAAGGGAGATCCTCCCAAAAAAAGCGGTACTGTTAATGATATTTTTATCGATCCAAGTCGAAATAGAACCACATAAAACAAGTATGATAGAGGGATAGTTTTGCAAAACAAGGTCCCACCAAACTTTCAATTTAGAGATAAAAGTAGGATCTTTTGAGCTCATCCACGAGATCTCATCAAAAAGGATTACGGTGGGTTTTTTAGTAAGATACTTTGAAAGATAAGCAAAGGCATCACTCCAATCGGTAAAAGTTAAGGAAGGGAGATGAAGTAGCATAGTCAATTGGCGGGCAAAAGCATTGCGCTGATCCTGGGCAGTCATCCCTTTTACGGGAGCTAGCCCGCTGAAAGACAGAAACTCTTTACCTTTACCAAACTCTTCAGCAAGACGACTTTTCCCTATTCGACGGCGTCCTTTAATCACTACCAAGCAGGATCGACCTGATTTAGATAGGTCTTCTAATCTTCGTAGCTCATTATCTCTTCCCACAAATGGTTTCATATGTAACGATATTAAATGCGCAAGATGTTTATGTCAACTTATCATGCTCAAAACTAGCATTTGTATGTTTTGAGCATAATCAAATCTCAAGTTGTTCATTTTAAGCTATTTAGTCAAAGAGCAGAATAGGCTGTGCTTGTACTTTGATGAATTTCCTTAAGGTAAGAAAAAATTTCATCATGAAGAGCATAGGTCTTTTCTGCACAAGTGAGAACCTCAATAAGAGAATGCTGTTTCTCCCCCTTTTCTAAGGCCTTTGGAAGCTCTTCGAGATTGGTGAGATGGATATATTCAAGACCGAACAGGGGTGCTACGTGGCAGAGCTCCAAGTGATGGGGTGTTTGAAAAAATTTTTCAAAAGAATCCTGTTTTTTCAGTTCAGAAAAAGCAGAAAAAATCCCTCCGCCCCCATTGTTAAACACGATGAAACAGATGGGATGTTCAAGTGAGGAAAGCTGTGAGAGAGAATTGAGATCATGCAGGAAAGCAAGGTCTCCTAGAATAGAAAGAAACGGTTTTTTAAGTGCCTTGGCAAGACCAATAGAGGTGGCGATATTGCCATCAATACCAGAGACGCCCCGGTTTGCATATACAGTTCCTATCTTTTTCTTGGGAGAGAAGAAAAGATCTGCTTCCCGAATCGTCATGCTAATAGCGAGAAAGAGGGGCGTGTTTTCCTTAAGAAGGGAGGAGAGGTGATGGAAAATATGCGCTTCGCTCAGCATCTTATTTTTTTCAAAAAAAGAAAAAAGTCCTTCTTCTGTACTTTCTCCTAACTCTTGCCATAGGGTAAGCCAGTTGGAAAAGGGCTTCTTTAAAAGATGAGTGGAGAGCTTATCACAAAAATCGAGGGGATCGCTCACTACTCGATGAGTGATTGCGCGATTTGGGTCAGCTGGCGTAAGGTCAGCAGAAACCTGCATATAGAGCTTTGGCTTTTTGAATTCGATCCAGGAGAGAAATTTCTTCGAAGCATAACAATCGCCGAATTGCAATACTGCATCAAGGGAAAAATCCTCATTAAACCCATTGGAATTCAGAATCAAATCGTAATAAGGGATCAGCCCATTTCCAAAGCCAAAAGAGCGAAGGGGAGAGGGCAAAGTAGGAAAAATAGGCCATCCTAGAAGCTTGGAAAGAGTGTAGAGCGATTCATAATTAGAAAAAGTCGGCAGATAAGAAACAAGAATCACCCCCTTTTTTTGTTCTGAAAGCTCCTCAGAGAGGAGCTGGATCTGTTTTAGGGAAAGAGTTTTTTTTCCTGAAATAAAGAGAGTTTCTGCGCAGTGGGAAGGGGAAGGATGGGTAGCCTCGTGAGGAAAAAAAGGTTCGCGGAGCATGCAGTTAATATGGACTGGCCCCATCGGCGGAGACATTGCATGAGAAATCGCACTAGCAATCGTTGTTCCAAGATAAGAAGGGGGAAGCTCAGCAGAAGGAGGGGGAAGATCGATTTGGTAGCGGACAAATCTCATCGTAATGGACAAAGGTGTTTGCTAAGGGATGCTCTGCTGCTGCAATAGTGAGAGGAGCTGTGCGCGATCCAGGAGAGATACAAAAAGTGCGCACTCCCTGGTGGATCAGTTCTTTGATCAGTTTTTTAGCGAAGTAGGCGTTTAGATCAGCAGTTTTCTTGCTCATGATTATTCCAAAGATAGTTTGCCATTTTTCCTTCTAGTTCTTCCCATTCACCTTCTGGAGTGGATCCTTTTACAATCCCTACACCAGTAAACGAGGTAAGAGAATTATTTTCAATGAGCGCTGAGCGGATACCCACTATAAAGTGTGCATTTTTTTTTGAGATCCATCCGATGGGCGCTCCATACCATCCCCGATCAAAAGGTTCCGATCTGTCAATTTCTTCCAAAGCTTCTTTTTGCGGCATGCCTCCTAGAGCTGGGGTAGGATGTAGAGTGGCAATCAGATCAGTGTCAGAAATCGTTTCTTTTAGTGTTCCTTCAAAAGATTGAAAGAGATGTTGCAAGCTTTTAGTTTCTAAAAGTTTTGGAAAAGGGGAAGAAATCACTTCTTTACAGAGAAAGAAAAGTTTTTCTTCCATCCATTTTCTCACTATCTCAAATTCACCGAAGCTCTTCTGATCTTTTAGAAGAAAGGTAGGATCTCTCTCCCCTACCTTAGTTCCTGCCAAGGCCATTGTTGTTATTTTTCTTTCCTCCCGTTTATAAAGCTGTTCTGGAGTAAGACCCAAAAAGCATTTTCCTTTACTTGGCTTGAAAGTAAAAAGAGTCTCCTGTACTTTTCTCCTTTGAAGATGGCTTAGTATGGAATAGATGGAGAGATTTTTTTCGAATAGGAGCTTTGTTTTTCTTGCAAATACTATTTTTTGAAGCTCGCCCCTTTCGATCTTTTGCAAACCTTTTTCAACCTGCCTCTTCCACTGAGAAAATGAAGGATGGTCATTTCTTGCTTTTATAAGTGGGAGATGCAAAGGCAAGGCAAACTCCTTTTCTGAAAAAGTGAGCCGCTCTACCCAGCTCGTTTCTTCTAAAGATGAGGTCCGATTGAATGTAAGCAGTGTCTGCCCTGCTTTTTCTTCTATTTCTATTTTAGGAAGAAAAAAATAGGAGGAAGGAAATCCTTCCCATCCTCCTTTTTCCCTTGGAGCAAAGTCTTTTCCTCCAAAAAAACGGGGAAAGATTTCATCTCCTTCCGAAAACTGAGGGATCTCTTCCTCGTAGTAAGCAACTCCAATCGCAGCTATTTTTTTTTGACCTGAGAGATCTTCCCAATAGAATTTAGGAAAAAAAAGTTGAGTCTCCAGCCAATGTAAAAGGTCAAGAGAAGCGATGGGAATCTGGAATTGCATAAGAGGGAGCTTTTTTTCGTTTAGAAAAAAATGCTTGGGATGAAAAGGAGAGGAGAGGAGTTCTTTTAAAAGAAAATGTGGTGAGATTTCTTTTAAACAAGACAAGATTTTTCTCCAACATAAAGGGTGGCAATCCCAAAAGTAAGAGGTATAGCTTTTACATTCATAAACTTTTGCTGCTCAAGTAAAGAGCAGAACGCTTTTCCGTAGGGAAAAGACTCAATCGTTCGGTTTAAATAAAGGTAGGCTTTTTTCCTTCTTGAAATGATCCCGCCAATAGTTGGAAGAATATAACGGAGATAAAAGAGGTGAAGTCTTTTCAGAAAAGAATGTTTAGGAAGAGAAAACTCAAGGACTAAAAGTCGTCCGCCAGGTGCCAGTACTCGATAACTTTCCTTGAGGCAAGCTTCTACGTTGCTAACGTTTCTGATGCCAAACGAGATGGTAACGCAGTCAACCGCTTCATTTTTTAAGGAGATATCAGTTGCATCTCCTTTCATTAAGGTCATCCGATGTGCATAGGGTTTATCGATTAGTTTCTTTTGACCGCGGAAAAGCATTTCTTCAGAAAGATCGAGCCCTAAAGCAACTCCCACCTTTTCTTCTTTTTTGATGAGGGTGAAAAGTTGGTCTCCTGTCCCTGTGGCACAAGACAGCGTAAAACAACTTTCGAAGCCCTCGTTTGCAAAATGAAAGAAGGTTTCTTTCTCCTTTTTTTGAAGGCTGGAGCATGCGCTCGTCTGGGATCATCCCTGCTAAAACGGCTCAATAGGTTGCTAGAGCCAAAAGGAGCATCAGCCTTTCTATGCGCGCGGCTTCTTTTAGATAGGTCTTAGTCATGCCAAATCCTCATTGTTTTGCTATCTGAAAAAAAGCTTCTATTCCCCACCTCTAGCAAAATCCCATAATCCAGAACTCTTCCTATTGTTGGTTTGCCATCCATGGCTACGATCCAGGGTTCTTCATGCCCTTTCTCGTGCAGCAATCTTATGTTTGTCATCATACCACTTTTATTTAATAAGGCTCTTTCTACTTCTTTTCATCCATATTTTAAGAGCTCTTCTGTGGTTATTTCATCACCTTTGTGCTTCACAATTAAATTACCTTTTAACCGTATGCGGTATTGCCATTCCTGCTTCTGGCAAAAACTAATCAACATGGCTACTTTGTAAAAATGATCAGCTGCTAGAAAAATGTTCACATTTTCAGGAACCATTGTAGCGACAGATTCTAATCATTCTTTCTGCTTTGCAAATCCTATGTCTCCTTTAGCTTTCCAAGCTAAGGCAGTCGCCCTTTCGCCTACGCGTATCGATACCATTAAGCATTCACAACCCTCTCCTACTTTACTTTGGTCTAGCACCCAAGCATTTCAGGAGCAAATCCTCTCATCACACGTATAGGCTCAATTTTTGGATTTCCTAGTCATCTATATAATATAGCGATATTTCTCTTCATTGTGCTTTTCACTTTCCTAGGTAATACATTGGCAAGCTCAGATGTATTTATACTTCAACATGTAATCACTTAAGGCCGCTAAATTTGCTCATCCTATTTCGTTGTGGTTTATTCAAACCGGTCTTGTAGGTCTTCTTCTATCACAGCGGTAAGATGCCTAGTCCTGCCCTATTCGCTTTTCATAAGCCTCCTATGAATAAACTCTTTGGGCTGAACTTATAGGAGAAAAATTTCTCTTTAAAATTTATCAGATGGTAAGTTCGTTCCATTGATTGTCATAGTGCGCCACGAAGCGCATATTAACTAGTCGCTGAAAGAGCGATCAGGAAAGAGGTACCTGCCTCATCCTGTACCAAGTCTTGAAAACATGAAGGTAACAACATGGGTTAAGCGTAGACAGGGAATTTATAGGCCCTCAAA